>DASWKU010000200.1:0-5918 GCA_036396455.1 Flavobacteriaceae bacterium | reverse complement strand
TATTATACTACTACTTTTGGGAGTCGTGTTGCCGATGGAGTTTACGAAACTCAATTGGATGGATGGGAATTATGGGAAACTAAAGAGAATACAGGAATTGAAGTAGAACATTATCTATTTGTTGATGATTATTATACTTGGTGGGTAATGGGTCGTTCATATCTCTGCAGACTGATTGACTCAATACATATGGGATTGGTTACTGAAGTAATTTTCGGAAAAGAAGTCATCACAAGATTACCTCAATTAGTTAAGAGTTGGACTATGAACAAATAAAACACATTGTACTACCAAAGAACCGAGTTAAAAACAAGTTTAACAAATCATGCTCACAAAACTCGATCGAGAACACTTACGGGGAACTATTTTTAGACATTTGGACGGAATTGCAACAGCTACTACTTCATTTGCACTTCATAAAAAAGGGATTTTAGACCATCTCCTTCAACATCAACGTGTCAAATTATCAGAACTGACCAAAACCTTTAAAGCCAATGAAGGCTACCTCAATGTTGCCCTTCGCATCTTGTGTTCCCAAGGTTGGCTGAAACAGCATATTGACAATGAAAATGATAGCATTAGTTATGAAGCCAATGAAAACAGTAAAAAAGCCTTCGGTTTGGTTCCTTTATATGAAGAAGGCGTTAAGCTTTTAAACTATTCGGTCAAATTTCCCGAAGAAAATATTGGTGCCGATGCCTTTATTGCTTTGGAACGTATTTTTAAGACTTACGAAAACCATTTTGGGTTGCAAAATGTACAGGAACATACCTTGGAACATCAAATTTTAAAACATATTGAGGGGGTAATTGTGGCACCCATCGTTGTGCTTTTGGGCGTCAATGGTCTGTTTCACAAATACTTTATGGAAGCGTCCTTTACCGCTGAAGAATACCATAAAGACCCAGAAAGTTTTAAGAAAATACTCGACTTTTTAACGTATTTGGGATGGTTCACCAAAAAGAAAAACACCTATCAGTTTACCGATCGAGGCCTTTTTTTTGCAAAACACGCCAGTGCTTACGGCGTAACGGTTTCCTATCTTCCAACTTTTGTCATGTTGGACGAGTTGCTCTTTGGAAATCCATTGGTGCTAAAAACGGATTCACCCGACGAACCTGAAAAACACGTGGACAGGGAAATGAACGTTTGGGGAAGTGGTGGTGCGCATTCTACCTATTTTAAGGTCATTGATGACATCATTATTCAACTTTTTAACAAACCCATTGATGAGCAACCCAAAGGCATTTTGGATATGGGCTGTGGCAATGGCGCGTTTATCCAACATATCTTTGATGTCATTGAGTACAAAACTTTAAGGGGCAAATGGCTTGACGAACATCCCCTACTTCTCGTGGGAGCCGATTTTAACCAAGCAGCCCTTAAAGTTACCAGGGCCAATTTAATCAAAGCCGATATTTGGGCCAAAGTGATTTGGGGAGACATCGGCAGGCCCGATTTGCTTGCCAAAGATCTTAAAGAAGATTACAATATCGATTTAAAGGATTTATTGAACGTGCGTACCTTTTTGGACCATAACCGCATTTGGGAAGCCCCTAAAATCGCAACCAACCGCATTAGTGCATCTTCAGGCGCTTATGTCTTTCAAGGTAAACGGATCAGTAATAACTTGGTGGAGGATTCCTTATTGGAACACTTCAAAAAATGGAAACCTTATGTGGAACGTTTTGGACTTTTGATTATAGAACTGCATACCATTGATCCAAAATTGGCAGCCCAACATCTTGGAAAAACGGCCACAACAGCTTATGATGCCACCCATGGTTACAGTGATCAGTATATCATGGAACTTGACATATTCCACGAAATTGCCTTACAAGCAGGGTTGCATTTGGACAAACAGCATTTTTCAAAATTCCCAGATAGTGAATTAGCGACAATTAGTGTAAATTTGTTGAAAGGAAATTAACCTATTAGTAAACATTTATATGAAAAACAACTTAAACAATCTAGCACTGCTCATCCTTCGAATTGGTTTCGGAGGGTTTCTCTTGACCCATGGTATTCCAAAATTTAAGTATCTATTTGAAAGTCCAATAAAATTTGCGGATCCAATTGGCTTAGGGGACACTGCTACATTGATCCTTGCGCTTATTGGAGAAGTCGTTGCACCTATATTCATCATCATAGGTTTTAAAACCAAATGGGCCGCAATCCCATCAGCAATAACCATGGCGGTAGCCGCATTTATTGTACACGCCAAAGATGATCTGGGCACTAAGGAACATGCCTTATTGTTCCTGATAGCTTTTGTTGTCATTTTCCTTACCGGAGCAGGGAACTATTCCATTGATGGAAGAAGAGGTTAAGTCATAACTTCCCTGTTCTTCAAGTGTTTGTCGACCGGTGGACCGTGTTTGACGAAATTTATTGAATTTGTTTTGGTAATGGCCTTGTTTTGACTTCGAATAATTAAATTTGAAAGTCATGAAAACAATGAAATCCTTTTCCCTAGTTTTAATTTTAGCACTATTATTAAGTTCCTGTGTTGTAAAATCCTTGCACGCATTTTACACTCCAGATATCGTTTATTTTGAACAAAAGTTTATCGGGAATTGGCTGGATTCCGAAAAGGCCAATTGGACGATTCTGCCTTTTAAGGACGTCATTTTAAATGAAAGCCATAAAGAAAACGCCTCCCAATTGGATAAGGATGATTTAAAACTGTACAACAATTATAAAAACGGCTATGTCGTGTATTTTGAAAAAGACAGTACAAAGTCAACCTTTCTGGCAATCCCCTTTAAAATCAACAATCAATTATTTCTTGACTTTACGCCCATAGAGGATCATGAAAGTGAGCAAACACATAACGACCTGTACAAAATGCACTTGGTCAATACCCATTCCTTGGCCAAGTTGGATATCAATTCCAAGGACAGTGCGAGCATTAAATGGCTCGACGAGGATAAACTCAAAGCCCTTTTGGATGGTGATAAAATAAAAATAAAACATGAAAAAGTGGGGTTTGACGAGACCGTTCTGTTAACGGCATCCTCAGAGGAACTGGTAAAATTTATTGAAAAATATATGAATTCTGAAGATGAGGATAAATGGAAAACCGATATGAACTTTGATCTAAAAAGAATACGTGAATAGTATAACCCACATCAATAAGATGACCTTCCGCAACACCTTGGTATTTAACTTGGTGTTGTGGTCCTGTTCGTTTATGTTGTTTTTAGTTGTCTTTACCGAAAATGGGCATCCCAAAACCATTGATCATATCTATACAGGAAGTTTCTTGACAACGATTATTGTTCCTGTACTTGTCAACTTTTATATGCTGATTCCCCTATTATTGAAAAAAGAGAAATACCTGTTTTATGTTATCGCCTTTGTGCTCAATATTGTTGTGTTCGCCCAATTGAACATTTGGTTCTTCGAGCATTTCATCGATTATGTTTTCCAAGAATATTACTTCATAAGCTATCATTCCAACATTGCACTGTTCACCATTTTCGCTGTTTTTTTGACCGTGACCACGCTGATCAAACTTTCAGTGGATTGGTTTTATTTCAATAGCCACGAAAACCGCGAACTGAAAATCAGGAACCAACATATCCAAACCCAACTTTCGGCATTGCGATCCCAGATCAATCCCCATTTTTTGTTCAACTCATTAAATGTAATTTATGCTTTGGCCATTGAAAATAAAGCGGAAACCAAGGATGCCATCGTGCAACTATCCGATATTTTGCGCTATGTGATCTACGATTCCAATACCGAACGCGTTGCCTTAAAAGATGAGATAGCCCTGTTAAAAAATTATATCGAATTTCAACAATTCCGTCATCAGCAAACCGAAAACATCACCTTCAATTGCACCATTGATGACGAAAATTATGCCATCCATCCCATGTTATTGTTACCTTTGGTTGAAAACAGTTTTAAATATGGCATCAAGGGCGATATCAACAATACCTTTATCCGTATCAACCTGACACAGCAGCATGATGAGTTCAGCTTTGATATTGAGAATAATTATAACGAACAGTTGTTGGAAACCAATGGACATTCTGGTCTGGGACTTGAGAACATCAAAAAAAATCTAGAGATTGTCTATCCAAATAACCATGGGTTCAACATATCCAAAACCAAGGACACTTTTAGGGTCACCTTAAAATTGTACAATAATGAAGATTAATTGCTTAATTATAGATGATGAACCTTCCTCTCAAATGGTTCTAAAAAAGTTCATTGCCGATGTTGGCTTTTTAGAACTCGTGGAGGTTTGCAACAATGCCGTGGATGCCATTGAGGCGTTAAAGCGCAACCCGAACACGGACTTGCTTTTTCTGGATATCAATATGCCGAAAATATCGGGTTTGACCTTTTACAAATCGCTGCAAAACCCACCCGATGTCATTTTTACAACGGCCTATCCGCAATATGCCGTGGATGGATTTGAGGTGAGTGCCATGGACTATTTGCTAAAGCCCTTTTCGTTCGATCGTTTTTTTAAGGCGGTGAATAAAGTGGTCGAAAAGAAATTCCCCAATGAAAGCAACCCAGATGACGATCATTTTATAATGATCAAATCCAATAAGACCTTGCACAAAATCCTTTTGGGGGACATTTTGTTTGTTGAAGCCTATGGCGACTACGTGAAAGTGCATTTGGGGGATCAATATATCCTGACCAATGCCACCTTTGCCTCGATTTTAAAAGTGTTGCCAAGTCATTTATTCATCAGAACGCACAAATCGTTTGCCATTAATTTCAAAAAAATGAACAGTGTCAGTGGCAACCAAATCACCATTAAAAACCATAAAATTCCCATTGGCCAAAAATACAAAGCTGAATTTTTGGACTTTATGAATCCGTCTAAATCCCAATAAACCAGGTTCTACCCTCTCCTTAATGGAAGTTTATGCATTTGGACATGAGAAAATGAAGTCGAAGTTGAAGTCGAAATTGAAATTGACGATGGAAACTATAATTGAAGAAGATAGAAGTTTGTACATTGGTCAGAGGTTTTTAAATAACAATTGGAGATTTTTGGGTCAATAATTTGGAATTTGGTGCTTGTGTTTTGGAATTTGTGCCTACTATTGTCAATAGTTTTTGTAAAAACAAAAATCATGGTTCCCTAAATCAGTGATACAACTATAAATCAAATACCATTGCATGAAAGCCGTTTCGGTATCACAGATCAAAAAAGAATTGGAACATTGTTCTACTGAAGAATTGACGGAACTCTGTTTGCGGTTATCCAAATTCAAAAAGGAAAACAAGGAACTGCTCACCTATTTGTTGTTCGAATCGCACGACGAAGCAGGTTATATTGAAACGGTCAAGGCTCAGGTGGATGAACAATTTGAACTGATCAATACCAATAGCTATTTTTACATCAAGAAGAGTGTCCGTAAAATTTTGAGGACCATTAAAAAGTTTGCCCGCTATTCCCTTAAAAAGGAAACCGAAGTGGAACTCCTCCTCCATTTTTGCCATAAACTGAAAACGTTCCGACCTTCCATTACCAACAACGCCACCCTGACCAATATTTACAACAGGCAATTGACACTGATTAAAAAGATTGTGTCCACACTGCACGAAGACCTGCAATATGATTTCCATTTGAAGATTGATGAACTTGGCGAGCTTAGGTGTTAGATTAAATGATGAGTGATGGACAATGTACGATTTGGGATTTACGATTTACGATTTGGTCCCGATAATATCGGGATTTACTCATGTAAGTACAAAGAGTATTCAACAGATTAAAAACCCCTTTGATGATTTGTAAAATAAAATTAATGGGGTATCTAATCATCTCCCGTAAAGTTTTATCTTTATGGAATGAAATATCCGGCAGACCAAATGGAATTTGAAGAAATGTTTAAATCGGAGCAAGCCTGCATTGATTACTTGGTGTCATTGAGATGGCCAAATGG
>DASWKU010000199.1:0-4966 GCA_036396455.1 Flavobacteriaceae bacterium | reverse complement strand
TATATTATACGAAAGGTTTATATTCTTAAGCCTTATATAAGACGCATCACTAATTGCCAAAGTACTAGAGCCGGCATTAGAAATATGGGTGTAAAGCGCAAAGTTTTGATTGGCCTTTATAACATCTGTTATATCTCCAGGATTTTGCCATCTACCGAGTGCTTCTACAGGCTGATTCCATGCGCCTCCAGGGTAGAAACTTGAGGTGGCATGATAATTAGGGGCATCTCGTTTAACGAACTGAAATAAAAAATCCAGAGTGAAGCTGCTAAGCTTAAATGTGTTTTGAAATCCTCCATAGAATTTTTCTCCAATGTTTCTTACAACTTGTCTGTCATTTGCCGTTATGTTACCATCACCATCTAAATCTTGGAAGGTGTATATCCCCGTTTCAGGATCAACGCCTGTGTATTGATACACCTTTCTAATACTTAATGGCTCGCCAACAACATAGCTGTTATTATACGATGAGCTTTCTATATCAGGAAAAGACAATAGTTTATTTTTTGGAAATGTGACATTGACATTTGATGTCCAAAGGAGTTTACCTTTATTAATGTTGGTACTGCTAATCTCAAGCTCTATTCCCTTGTTTTCAACCTTAGCTGGAAAGTTAGACTGAATACTGGCAAATCCTGTAGTAGGGGCCAATGGATTACCCACCAGTTGATTGGAAGAGCGGTTTTGATAATAAGAGGTTTTTATTAAGACCCTGTCGTTAAAAAATCCCAAATCAAGCCCCACCTCGAATTTTTTGTTTACCTCCCATGCAAAATCCGGATTAAACAGACGTGTTGGGGTTAACCCAATTTGACCTAAATAAGGCGTGCCAACAGCATAGGTGGATAAATACTGATAATTTCCTATTTGGTCATTGCCTGTAGTACCGTAACTAGCGCGAAGCTTTCCAAAACTTAAAACTTCATTGTCCTTTAAAATTTCTTCCTCGGAAAAGTTCCATGCAAATCCTACCGCACCAAAATTGGCAAACTGTTTGCCTGGTCCAAAACGACTAGATCCATCGCGACGACCTGTTAAATTGAGGATGTATTTGTTGTCCCAATTAAAGTTAAAACGTCCAAAACCCGCATTGTAACGGTACTGGGATAAATTATAGTTAGAGACAGAAAATGTTGCTGCCGCCTTTAAATTACCCATTAAAGATTCGGATAAAAACCCCCTTCCCAAAATATCAACATCCTTTTGCTTTTCTTGCTGAAATGTTGAACCGACTATTATATTTAACTTCCCCTTTCCTATATTTTTATTCCAAGTTATTTGAGGCTCGATGATCCATGATTCATAATTATGGTCAACAAACTTCGACTGATTTTGAAAGAATGGTTGAAAGGATGGCCTCCATGCTCTGATTGGAAATTTACCAACACCATCAGATATCCTGTTTGAATACCCCAAGCTTGTTTTAAATTCTAAACCAGGAAAAATTTTATAACCAAGTACTGCATTTCCGATTAAATTTCTTATGGTAAGATCATACCGGTTTAATAACCCTGCTAAAGGGTTATTCCATGTGTTATTTTCCCAGTTCAACTCTCCATTTTCATCATATAATTCGGGAGCATTGGGAGGAAGAAACAATGCTGAATTTACCATTGATGGAGTATTGGGAAAATCTGTTTTATTTATAGAATAGTTAATCGATAGTGTTGAATTAAATTTCTTGTCGTTAGACGAGTTATTTAAATTAACGAGAAATGAGGTTCTTTTGGTAGCGTCGTCACCGGGATATACTAAGGTTTCCTTTCTATGTCCTGCACTAACCAAATATTGGATATTATCATTACCCCCGGACATAGACCCATTAAAATCAGTAGTATAAGATGTACCACCAAAAAGTACTTCTTGCCAATCGGTATATCTATTTTGATCCCATTGTGTTAAATCGTAATCATAAGATTGAGGTGTAGCTCCGTCATTAGCAAAAGCTTCATTACGTAATTCAAGGTATTGTTCGGTATTTAAAAGATCCATTTTTTTAGTTACCGTTCCCGTACCAGAATACATTTTGAAATTGAATTTGGTTTTACCAGCATGCCCTTTTTTTGTGGTAATTAAAATCACTCCATTGGCACCACGGGATCCGTAAATAGCTGTTGCATCAGCATCTTTTAATATATCTATACTTTCTATGTCCTGTGGATTAATACTATTTAATGGACTTGTACCGTTTAAATATATATTACCATCACTCCGATCTACAGTGGTTGACAAATATGGTACCCCATCTATAATATATAAAGGATCATTGCCATTGGCGATACTATTAAGACCACGAATATTAATATCAATTCTTGATCCAGGAACACCACCACTTATTTCAAAAATTTGCACTCCTGCAAGTCTACCATCCATCGTTTGTATGGGGTTAGACACCGGATTATTACCTATGTCTTTAGATTTTACCTGGGCAATGTTACTTGTGGCTTCTCTTTTGGTGGTATTGTAATAGCCCGCTAGCACCACCTCGTCCAGCTCACTCACCTGTTCTTTAAGTGTTACATTAATAACACTTTGGCTGCCCACGGTAATCTCTTGTGGAGCAAACCCCAAGGCGGTGAAGACCAACACGTTCTCTGGGTTGGGTACGGTAATGGTGTAGGAGCCATCAAAGTCGGTTGCCGTGCCCCGTGCTGTGCCTTTAATAAGTACCGTTGCCCCTACAACAGGCATGCCGGCTTCATCGGTGACTTTACCGGTGACGACAATTTGTTGCTGTGTTTTGGCCTCTTTAATGAGGATGGTGTTGTTTTCGATCAATACCACATTGAACTTGCCTGACGCTATACTCTGGTTGATAAGCTTATCGACCCTAATGGTGCCTTTTTTGAGGTGCACCTCTGGAAGGTTTTTAAACATGTCTTCCTGATACAAAAAACGGTACTTGGTCTGTTCTTTGATCATTTTAAAAACTTCATCGACCGTCACCGTTTTATCGGCATCAACCACCACTTTTTCCTGCGAAAATGTTTCCATTGATGACAAGCTAAAAACGGATGTACATAATAAGAAGATAAAGATTCTCATAATGGTCATTAATAGATGCTTTCCTTGCAGAAAGCAACCTTTTGTAAATTTAAATTCCATAAATTTGTGTGTTATTAGTTAGTTATACTTTAATTAATTGATAATCTTAGATAAGGGGATGAAGTGTTACATTTTTTGCGAGATATAAACTTCGTTCCCTTTTTTTATTGTAATGCCAACCCGCCTGCTGGCCCTCTCACTAAAATAGTCCACAGGACTATTTCTTTACGTTCGGTCCGGAGGATTTCAGTTTTTAACTTTCCAAGGTGCTAACTGTTTTTCTCCTTTTTTCGTTTTAATGATGTAGTTGTTTTGGCATATTCTTTATGTGTTAGTTATACATTGGTTCTTATTTTCAAACTCCTTATTTAAGCCAACCCGCCAATTGGCTCGTTCGCTAAAATAGTCCTCTGGACTATTTAGCTCACTACACTTATTATTTAGATAAATAGGTGTTCGTGAATCTTCGATTTCTTTACGCTCCGCCCCCTATTTCAATATGACCGTTTTATCATGTATTTCAAAAGTGTTGATAAAGCCCATATTTTTAATATTTGTCAATATACTTTCCATCTGCTGTTCTTTACCCACCACACCTATGAACTTGATACCCTCAAGGTCAGGATTTTGGAACACCACCTCCATATCGTACCAGCGTGATAAGGTTTTCATGATGGCCTTGAGCGGTTTGCCCTCAAAACTAAATACCCCTTCTTTCCATGCCGTTTCATTATAGATATCAACCATAGTTACCGTTAGGGTGTTTGTACTTACATTAAAATTGGATTGTTGATTAGGGGCAAGTATTTGATTTGCACCAGATACCGCTACAGACACTTTACCTTTTATAAGTGTTGTATAAACGTTGGTTTCATCCTTATAGGCCTTGATATTGAACTCGGTACCCAAAACCTGTACTTCTTGTTGGTCATGATACACTTTAAAGTCGGACCCTTGATGCTCCGTACTGTGCGATATCTCAAAATAGGCCTCGCCATACACGAGCTCCACCTGGCGGCTTTCGCCATCGGTAAAACTCACCGGGTATTTTAACTGGCTTTCGGAGTTGAGCCATACTTTGGTGCCATCAGCCAATGTAACAAAGAACTGGCCACCCCGTGGGATGGTCAGGGTGTTATAAACCAACTCGTCTCTGTTCTTCCGTCTTCCGTCTTTATAAACAATTTCCTCGCCGTTACTGGTGGCGTTCTGGGTTTGGTAGCTTGTGCCTTTTGTTAAGGTTACCTTTTGGCCATCCTCCAAAGTTAGGGTCGCTTTGTCGGTACCGGGTTCTATTTGGTTGTTGACGATGATGGGCGTGTAATCCTGTGGGGTGTTGAACAGATTGTCCTTAAAGATAAAGGTTGTCACCACCAACCCAATAACGATAACGGCCGCAGCGACATATTTGTAAAGATTCGGGATCATTTTTATCGTCCGTGGTCGGGAATTGATTCTAGGTTGTATGCTGTTCCAGCCTTTTTCTATATTAAATTGGGTCAAGCCTTCTATATGTTCGGCATACCAGCCGTCTTTTTTTATGTTTTGGTAGATGGCCTTGTTCTCTTCCGATGCATTGAGCCATTGCTCAAGGGCTTTGTCATCAACATCGTTCCCCGACCTTATTAGGTCCCCTGCAATGAGCTTGGCAATCTTGAGGTATTGTTTGATTTGAAACATTAATATTACATTTTTTTAATACGCACTTAACTATAATACAATTGAAGTACGGAAGTGTGGTATCTGTTTGTTAAAAAAAATTAAAAATAACCTAACAACCCGTTGTGCATTTTGAACAGATTTCCTCGATTTTTTCCCCTCCCTAAAGGGTGTGAATCGAAGAAATCTTCATTCCATCCTTTAGGATTAGAGGTAAAGAATGAAGATTTAGATTCATATTAATTTCAAAATTATCAAAATG
>DASWKU010000198.1:0-11591 GCA_036396455.1 Flavobacteriaceae bacterium | reverse complement strand
AGGGAGGCATCAAAGGCAAGAGATTAAAGGCCGGATGGGACAACCATTACTTGATTAAAGTGCTCAACCTGATGAAAGTTTAATGCGTTTGCCCTGATTCAAGGCTCTGAGAATTACATATTTGAAAAATCATCCTAACCTTTCCGAATAAAAAAGAGGCTGTCATGCCTTTTCAGACAGCCTCTTTTTATTTAAATACAAACCTTTTTATTGGCTAACCCATTCTCCTCCAGTCTTGATAAGAGCGGCCGTATACTCGCCTAAACCATTATCATACTTGAGATAAGAAATAAGGTATTTTTGTCCTTCTGCTGCATTTGGGTCAATATGGTCCAATAAAACACCTAAAGAATAAATGATTTGTTCTTCGCTCCAATTATAATCATAATCGTGATATTGAGTGAGCGTTCCAACAATGCCGGTATATTCTGGATCAGAAGCCAGAGTAGCTCCTATATATTCATAATCTGCATTTGTAAGAGTATATCGAATTGTATTATCTGGCACCCATGCTCCATTGTCAAAACCAAATTGTAAGGTGGTTGCAATAGTGGTTTGATGTGCCGTCCATTCACCACCGACTACTGTATATAAATTTCCTCTTGTTTGGGTACAACTACATGTACTTGAATAATATTTATAAACAATTATTATTTCGGCATCATCTTGTGCATAAGCGTATGGGCTGGCCAAACTTAAAAACGTTGTGATATAATCATCGGCAGGAAGTGAGCTACTAAAATTATCATATTGTCCAGGTTGTCCTGAACCAGTACCCATTGAATTATAGTCAGCTGAGCTCAAATAATAAACACCATTTATGGCACTCCAAGAACTGCCAGAATACATAAAATATTCACCTTTAGAATCTGTTGGTCCAGTCGCTCCAAGTGTTTTAATTGCTAAACTTGCAATTCTCCAACTGGCTCGGTTTGTTGTGCCAACATTCTCATATGAAAAAGCAATGTTAATAGTTTGGCCATCATAAGCTGAAAAATCGTAATCTTCTGATAGTACATATGAGCTACTATTTGACGTTGGAGCAGTCGCAAAATTAATTTCATTCCATGTAGCTGTCATTACATCTCCCGCATAATCAGTAGATACTAGAACTTTTAACAGAGATGAATCGAAAGGTGAAGGAGTATAATTTATTGATTGGTTTATTTGAAGTTTAAGATTACTTTCGCCAGATAGGTCAATTGAAGGAGATACTAACCACTCTTTATTATCCCCAGTGTCTGGATAACCATTACCTTGTACATAGCCAGATCCTGATGTCCAAACATCAAAATTTCCAAATTCTTCTTCAATGGTCCAACCTTCAAAGCTTCCTGAAAAATTGTATGAAACAATATCTGCTAAACCAACCATTGGAGTTTCTGTATATTGTTTATAGGCTGCCAATTCAATTTGACCTTCTGTTGGATTCGCTATCTGAGCCGCTAAAACATCTGGAATTTTGCTTGTAGCATCAACATTGGGATAAAATCCGAAAGCATCACTACCTGTTAATGCATAATCAGAATTTGTTAATGTATAAACATCTGTTCCTGTATAATCGCTTACACCTTCAGCAGCACCTATGTATAGCTTGTATCCTACCAAAACTGAAGATCCTTGACCCCAGTATGGGTACATATCTGCTAAAAAAGAAGGGAGAATTGACTTTGCTTGATCTTCGCTATCAAAACTTCCAAAACCTAAACCAAGATCAGAATAATCATCTGCTGTTAATGTATATTCTTCACTTCCAACAACGGCTGTTGGTCGGTCTTTAATTTCATTATTGACATCTTCCAAAGGGTTGCAACCCATGAAGATTGCACCAATCATTACAAATAAATAAAGTATTTTTTTCATAGTTCAATTTTTTAAAATTCAAGTTTTGCACCAATACTAAAGGTTCTTCCGAAGCCATACCACACTCTGGAAGTCAAAGCATTCGAATTTGAACCGTCAAACGCATCGGAAACGTAATGTGTGTCAAAAACGTTATCTAATCTACCGGTCAAAGTGGCGTCAAACATTCCAAATTTAAAGCCATGGCTGAATGTGGTATCAAACACACCATAATCAGGGGCTCTCCAAGCATCAGGAGCACCTTCTGTACCTCGTGAATTAGGGTCGTAATTGGCATATAATCTATCATAGTAGTTGTAATCAACCGTAAAACGAGATTTTTCACCAACTTTATAATTCATACCCAATGCCATAGTGGTTTGAGCCGCATCGCCTACATGCAAATCTTTAATATAAAGATTGACAGTACTTATCAAGTTTTGGTCTTCGTCCCTAATTTCAACACCTTCTATATTATTTTCCCATTTCCAATCACCCAAGGATAACATTCCGGTAAATGTCAAGTTACTGGAAGGTCTGTAAGCAAAATCCAACTCAATACCTTGATGAAGCGCATTGATTCCTAAAATGTTCGCGTATGCTGTGCTTCCATCAGGCTGAACAAAATATCTAGATAATGTCCTGTCTTTCCATTCAGTCCTGTATAAGTTTAAATTGGCGTTTAGTTTTTCACTTCTATATCCATAACCCAATTCAAAACTCAATATTTTTTGATTTTCTGCATTTTTGTTGATGTCAGTATTGTTAAAATTAGTAAATACAGCATCAAACCCTGGAGCTTTTTCAAAATAACCCAAATTTGCAAATACATTATTGCGTCCATCTAAATTATAGTTTGCTCCGCCTTTAATACTAAATCCGGCAAAATTATAGCGATCGGTTTCTTGAAGAGGATCATCATCCAAATACAAAAAGTAATCCTTACGCTTATATGACGTATTGGAAACGGCTGCAGAAATAAATGCAGCTAATTTATCTTGGGTATATTCCAACTGTCCAAAGGCTCCTATCCAATCTACAAGACCAACATCATAATAACTATATTTGTCTCCTACCTGAACCGTAGCATTAGGGTTATTAACATCACTATCGTCAGCAAAATACTGACCTCCCAATAAATCGGTCAATTCAGTAAAGTGAATCCCTTTATAGGTTCTTAGATCTATTCCACTCATAAGAACAAAATTGTCCGATAAATCTGTTTTTAAAGTTGATAGTATACCATACCAATTATGGTCATTTCTTGAAGCTCGTAAAATGGTTTCAGAACCATTGGCCCCATTGGCAATATTCTCGTCAACTATCTTATCTAAGTCTATTGGTCCATAATTTCCAATTCTATAATCACTCATCCCATTAGCTCCTACAGAGAATTTATTAGCTCCTCCATAACCACCACCACCACCTGAGCCGAACGACACGTAAGCAGCTGTAGATAGACTGGTTTTGTCACTAATAGTCCAATAATGATTTAATGATATTTGGGGTTTGTGATAAAAGTTGTCTTCCACATGGGTTATTTGACCTTGTTTGTAACCCCAATCAGAATTGTAGCGAATACCTCTGGCGCTATTTTCATAGACTTCGAGCAATTGCGCATTTTGTCTCTGCCCATGATTTTGTTTTGCTCCAAAAGCAGTAAATGACAATTTGTGTTGATCATTAATTTGCTTGGAAACATTGACAAAGTAAGAGACTCCGGTAAATTCAGTCCCATCAACATAACCATCACCTTCTGTCTTTGAGCCAGAAACAGTAACGGCAAAACCATTTTCCATTAAGCCCGTAGAATAGGTTGCCCCAATCTTAGTGTAACCATCATTACCCAATGTCGAGTAAACATTACCTCCTTCTTCGGCATCTGTAGTTTTTGTTAAAATATTGATAGTTCCTCCAATGGAAGGCACTGCAACTTTAGATGCTCCCAAACCTCGTTGAACCTGCATGGAACTGGTCACATCTGCCAAACCAGCCCAGTTACTCCAATAAACCCTGCCATTTTCCATGTCGTTAACAGGTACTCCGTTAATCATAACAGCGACGTTTTCTGATTGGAAACCTCTTAAGTTGATTCTACCATCACCATAACCTCCACCAGCTTTGGTTGCGTAAACTCCGGGAGTGGATTTTAAAATTTCGGGGAATTCATTTGTCCCTAATTTTAAATCAATGTCCGCCGCTTTTATGGTAGAAACAGCAACCGGTGTTTTTCTGTCAACAGCAACAGATGCAAATATTTGTACTTCTTGTAAACCTACTTCACTTGGCGACAACGTAATAGTTCCTAAATCTTGGTTGCCCGAAAAGGAGATGGTTTTTGAAGTGTAACCCACATAAGAAATTACAATCTCTCCCGAAGAAGTTTTTGAAGTCAATGTAAAGTTTCCATCAAAGTCGGTAGTTGTACCGTTTGTTGTTCCTTTTTCAATGACATTGGCTCCAGGTAATGGTGCATTCATATCTGAACCCATTACTGTGCCTTTTAATGTGCTTTGTGAAAACGCAATTGTAGTAAATAACATTACTACTGATCCTAATAAAAATCGAGTAATTTTTTTCATACGCTATGATTAAGAATTAGTTTTAAAGTTTAGCAAAAATAAGCATAAAAATACATACTATATTAACTAAACATTAAGAAATTAGACCCGTCAATTTAAGAATTTTATTCTATTTACCGGCCAGAAGCATACGATAACTTTTGAACAAAATTTATGTTAATTTTTTGTAGTGTTCCAATAGGTTTTGGGTGGAAACATCATGATTATTAACAATATCACTGCTATTTATATCCTTTAAAATCGTATTCGCCAGCTGTTTGCCAAGTTCAACCCCAAATTGGTCATAGCTGAAAATGTTCCAAACAACACCTTGGACAAAGATCTTGTGCTCATATAAAGCAATCAATTTTCCTAAACTTTCAGGTGTAAGCTGATCTATTAAAATCGTGGTTGTTGGTTTATTGCCTTCAAAAACCTTAAAAGGGGTCAATCGATTTGGAGTTCCTTCTGCAACAACTTCTTCTTTTGTTTTCCCGTTCAGCAATGCCTCTGTTTGGGCAAAAAAGTTGGACATCAATTTGTCTTGATGGTCTTGGTTGCCATGAAGTGATTTGGAAAACCCGATAAATTCGGCAGGGATAAGTTTAGTGCCTTGGTGTATGAGCTGAAAAAATGCATGTTGTGCATTGGTTCCCGGTTCTCCCCAAATAATGGTCCCGGTTTGATAATTTACTGGGTTGCCATTTCTGTCCACGCTTTTTCCATTACTCTCCATAATACCTTGTTGCAAATAGGTGGCAAACTGGTTGAGATATTGGGAATAGGGGATGATCGCTTCGGTCTCAACTCCAAAAAAATTGTTGTACCACACACTTAAAAGTGCCGTAACTACGGGAAGGTTTTGATCAAAAGATGTGCTTTTAAAGTGTTCATCCATTTTATGTGCACCACAAAGTAAGCTGTCAAAATTCTCAAAGCCAACGGCCAAACTTATGGTGATACCAACAGCGCTCCAAAGCGAAAAACGGCCTCCAACCCAATCCCACATCGGGAATATATTATCCGCATCAATCCCAAATTCCTTAACTTTTTCGATGTTTGTCGATACTGCCACAAAATGTTTGGCAACATCGCTTTGGCTAGCGGATTTTAAAAACCATGCTCTAATGGTATTGGCGTTGGATAAGGTTTCCTGTGTTGTAAATGTTTTTGAAACAATCACAAACAATGTGGTTTCCGGATTTAATTTTTTAATGACCTCATTAACATGATCGCCGTCCACATTACTCACAAAATGCGTGTTCAAATGGTTTTTGTAAAACCCCAAAGCCTCGACAACCATTGCCGGACCAAGGTCCGATCCGCCAATCCCGATATTTACAACATCGGTAAACGGTTTATTGGTATATCCCTTTAAATGTCCATTGACAATCTGATTGGTAAACTTTTGGATTTTATCCTTAACCCCATAAACTTCAGGAATTACATTTTTTCCATCTACAAAAACTTTTGCTATTTTTGGAGCTCTTAAAGCTGTGTGCAAAACTGCCCTATCTTCAGTTTTATTGATGATATCTCCATTAAAATATTTTGAAATGGCATCTTTTAAATCCACTTCATGAGCCAAACCCAATAAAAGGTCGAGCGTTTTATTTGTAATTCTATGTTTGGAGAAATCTACATAAAAGTCCTCCCATTGTATGGTCATTTCATTTGCCCTGTTCCTGTTTTTGGCAAACCAGTCTTTCATGTGAACATCTTTTACCTCGTCAAAATGTTCCTCTAATAAGTGCCAAGACTTCGTGGTTGTAGGGTCAATTGATTTTAAAGCCATTTACTTTACAGATGAAATTAGGGTCTCTTCGGTGTTTAACGGAGATTCGGGTGTTTCAAATTGAATGCTATCCAATTGTGATTTTATAGATTGAATAAATGTTAAATATTTAGCTTTCAAGTTATCTGAAATAGGTTCAGCCTCTGGCAATTTTTCTCTAAATGGATCGACCTGGACCCCGTTTTTCCAAAAACGATAGCATACGTGTGGGCCTCCTGTATTGCCTGTCATACCAACCCAACCTATCACATCGCCCTGTTTAACAAATTGCCCAACATTCACCTTACGCTTGCTCATGTGAAGATATTGAGTTGAATAGGTCGCATTATGTCTTATCTTGACGTAATTCCCATTGCCCCCTTTTCTCGCAGATTCAATCACGGTTCCATTTGCTGTAGCCAAAATTGGCGTACCTACAGAAGCTGCAAAATCTGTTCCCTTATGAGGTCGTACCTTATAGCCATAATAGGCAATTTTTCGTTTTAGGTTATACCTTGAGGATATACGACTGAATTGAACAGGCATTTTTAAAAATGCCCGTCTTAAATTTTTGGCCTCATCATTAAAATAATCCTTGATGCCTTTTATGGAATCCGTTTGGAATTCAAAAGCATAAAAAGGCTCATTGTTATGTTCAAAATAAGCGGCCTTAATGTCATGAACACCGGCATAAATGGTGTCGTCAATAAATTTGTCGGTATAAATCACCTTAAAGCGGTCTCCTTTTTGAAGTCGTCTAAAATCGATGGTCCAGGCATATATCTCATCAGCCATTTTATTAACCAACCTATAACTTAAACCAAGTTCTTCCAATGTTTCAGAAAGGTTATTGTTGATGACCCCTGAAGCCGTTTTTTCAACATATTTTATAGGTTTTCTACTGCTGTAGGCATGAATGGAGTCCTGAAAATTTACCACGTAAAATTCTTCCATATTAGGTTGATAAATGAAACATTTTGGGAGTTCAAGGGAATCTTTGGCGCATAATAAGGTATAAGGTTTGCCAACTTGTAGTGTACGAATATTAAAGCTATCCTTTGCTCCCTGAACAATTTTAAAAATTTCAGGGTAACCCAGTTTATTGCGCTCCATAATCACTCCAAAACTGTCACCAGGTTTAATGGTGTCACGTTTTACTACATAGTCGTTTAAATTAAAGCCAAATTCATAGATATCCAGTGGCTCTTCTTCATAGACTTGTAATTCTTCTAAATTTTCTACTTTCTTTTCTTGTTCTTGCTTACATGCCAAAATGCCCATACAGGCAAAAAGTGCTATTAATAATTTTCTTGATTGCATTAATTTATTTAATTAGGATTTTATTTGGTCATTAATTATATCTCTTCTCCCCAATGTTTTAATTCTTCTTCGCTCCAAAGCTCAGGAAAAAATATGCGCCTTTGATACTTTGGATGCATATATTTTTTCCAATCACTCCCTCCTGTTGCCTCACCATCCCCAGTTCCACTTTCTATATAATGAACTGCTGTGTTGTAATGTGCCATGACCCAAGTGACATTAACGGTGTAATCATAATGCCTCATGGCACTTACCAAATTTTCATTTTTTTGGTCTTTTAACGGCAACTCTTTAAAACGGGTCCAAAGGTTTTTTGTGTTATAGGTTTGCATAAACCGTATAAAATCACCTTTGTACCGATTTTCAAAGTTAACCAAAAGTGTTGATTTTTTACCAGTATTATAATTTTTTCCTGCCGCTTGCCAATACAAATGTTCGAAGGCATGTTCAAAAGGCGTGTTCCTGTCTATCGTTGCCCTGAATCTATAATCGATAAGATTGATGAGCTCTGTTGAAGCAAATTCGATAAGTCGATATTGCGCACTTTGAAAACCACTTCCGGGTGTCAAGGTATAACGGAACTTCATATATTGGTCTATCTCCATACCTTCCCTCATGATATTGAACGACGTGGTCAACATATCAAAATAACGACTGATTCGCATAATTTTGTTCTCAAAAAAGTCAACGCTTAAAACCTTTTTTTCTGCAACTTGCTGGATTTCCCAAAGAATCATCTTAAAAATAAGCTCGTTGATTTGATGATAGCCAATAAAAACCATTTCATCCGGCAAAGTGGTTCGTTGAATTTGCAGGTTTAGAAGTGCATCGGTGTGAATATAGTCCCAATAGGTCATGGGTTTGCTGTAGAGCAATCCCAATAAGTGGTCATCAGTATCTTGATTTAAGGCCTCATACTTCTTCTGAAGTTCTTTTAAAATAGGGTCAAAGTTGGATTGGTCGGTCATAATTGTCAATCAAATTGAATAGGAAAAGGATGTTTCAATCCTTTAAATGCTTCTAGGTCGGTACGCAACGAGCCTACCGCTAAATCGGCTTTAATTTTAAGTGGAATTTTATTCTCATCGGCACTTACCCACAGGGTTAAACTCTCTTGCTCTTTAAAAACCCTGCCTGCCATAACATAAGGCCTAAATATTAATGCTTTTACTTTGCCAAAATTGGTATTGATGGTTTCCCTTCCAAGAAATTTTAAGCGAAATGTGAAATTCTCTTCATCAAAAAACATGTTTAAGGATACTACGTCCCCTTCTTTAATGGAATCGGTATTGTAATTGTTTCGCAAATAATAAAACGCCGAGACCATGTCCTGAACATCTTTTTCGGTGGCATAGGTTTGTTCTGTTTTATGCTTTTTATTTTTTACCAATGCTTTATTATTTGCTTGGTCAAATTCGATTTCAACATCTTTGGTATGGCCACCTTCATCAATTTTTCTAATGGACTTGTATGGCAAACCCGTGATTTTATCAAAATAACTTTCATATCTGTCCTTTACCTTAAAAAACCACCTTATAGGTCCTGTTGTCCATCCTTTTCCAATAACATGATAAACGGGTTTACCTTTAAAAGTAGATTCTTTTACCTCCAACGTTGCATTGCCGGCTTTAAAAAAACCGCTGTAGCTCATTTCAAATTTAAACCATTCTCCGTCTTGGAATGCTATTTTTTCTTGGGCGAAGGAAAATTGCACTCCAATTAGAATCCAAAATATAAGCAGTAGATATTTCATATATGTTCAGGTTGCAAATGTAACTTTTTAAATGACATTTTATTGTTTTGGTCAAATTACAATTACTGTTCCAAAAGTATAAAAAACTAAAAACCCCACAGGAAAACGGTAGGGTTTTTTAGACGTAATTAACGTTAAATAAATGTTATAACGTGCCTCTTTTTTGTTGTTCTCTCTCAATAGACTCAAAAAGTGCCTTGAAATTTCCTGCACCAAAACCTCTTGCCCCCATACGTTGGATGATTTCAAAAAATAAAGTAGGCCTATCTTCGACAGGCTTTGTGAAAATCTGAAGCAAATAGCCTTCCTCGTCAGCATCAATCATAATGCCCAGACTTTTTAGGGTTTCAATATTTTCCTTTAGTTGATGACTATGCTCCTCAAGTCTTCCTGGAACTGCTCTATAATATTCTTCTGGGGGAGTTGATAAAAACTCCACTCCTCGCGCTTTTAGTTTAGATACTGTAGTAATGATATCATCCGTTGCCACAGCAATATGCTGCACTCCAGGACCTTCGTAAAAATCCAAATATTCTTCAATTTGGGAGCGTTTCTTTCCTTCAGCAGGTTCGTTTATTGGAAATTTAATCCGCCCATTGCCATTGCTCATGACCTTGCTCATCAACGCAGAATATTCAGTATGGATTTGCTTATCGTCAAACGACAAAAAGTTAACAAATCCCATGACATCTTCATACCATTTCACCCAAGTGTTCATTTCTCCCCAACCTACATTACCAACCATGTGATCAATAAATTTTAGACCAGCGGGGTCAGGGTTATAATCCGATTTCCATTCAACAAACCCCGGCATAAATGTTCCAGAATAATTTTTACGTTCCACAAATAGGTGGACTGTTTCTCCATAGGTATAAATTCCTGCTCTAACCACTTCTCCAAATTCATCTTTTTCAACTTTGGGTTCCATATAGGATTTTGCGCCCCGTTTTGTGGTTTCTTCATACGCTTTTTTGGCATCATGAACCCAAAGCGCGATCACTTTTACACCATCACCATGCTTTCTTAAATGCTCATTCACTCTGGATTTACTATTCAAAGGCGTTGTCAATACCAATCTTATTTTGTCTTGTTTTAACACATAACTTACCTCGTCTCTAGACCCTGTTTCCAGCCCTTTATAGGCATGGGATTGAAATCCAAATGCCGTTTTGTAATAATGGGCCGCTTGTTTTGCATTGCCAACATAGAACTCTACATAGTCAGTTCCCAACAGAGGCAAAAAGTCTTCGGCCCCTTCAAATATTTTTTCCAGTCCGTACTCAACTGATTTTATGTCTTTCATAATGTGCCTATTTGTCAATTGGTCAATTTGCCAATTGGGTTTAAATCTATTTTCTTTTGGATGTTGAAATTATTTTATTTACGATTTTTAAAATGTCGAATAGCTCCGTCAATAACGCTTCACAATTGGGATAACTTTCTAATTCATTGCACAAAAACAGCCAAAACTCAGTTTCTTCAGCTTCTTTCATCGCAATTTTCATTTTGTGAATAAAATCGGCTTTACTTTCAGCATTTTGAGCCTCCTTTACATTAGCTCCAATAGACGTTCCAGATTTTAAAACTTGATTGGCTACAACAAATTTCCTTTGTTTTTCAAGTTTTTCGGCATAAATCACAATCTTTTTGGCAAACTCAAATGTTTTTACCAAAACTACATTATTCTTGTATTTCTCTTTGAATGTTATCATAAAGCGTAAATTTTAAGTTGTCTGCAGCGTTTTCAATACAATTGCCTCATTGACCCATTGCCTCATTGACCCATTGCCTCATTGCCTCATTATTCCAACCAAGATGTATGATAATCTTCGTCGGCTATTTTCATGGCCTCCTCTGTGACCATTAAAGGTTTAAAGGTGTCGACCATAACGGCCAATTCATTGGTTTTTGTTTGACCAATACTTCGTTCAGTAGCCCCTGGATGTGGACCATGTGGAATTCCTGCGGGATGTAACGATATGTGCCCTTCTTCCACATCATTCCTGCTCATAAAATCGCCGTCAACATAATAAAGTACCTCGTCACTGTCAATATTGCTATGGTTGTATGGTGCCGGAATACTTTGCGGATGGTAATCGTAAAGCCTCGGCACAAAACTGCACACCACAAAAGCATCGGTTTCAAAGGTTTGGTGTACCGGTGGCGGTTGATGGATACGTCCCGTTATAGGCTCAAAATCATGGATTGAAAATGCATAAGGGTAATTGTACCCGTCATAGCCCACAACGTCAAACGGATGTGTGGCATAGACCATTTCTATGATATCGTCCTGTTTTTTGACCTTGATCAAAAAATCTCCTTTTTCATTATGGGTTTCCAA
>DASWKU010000197.1:0-3050 GCA_036396455.1 Flavobacteriaceae bacterium | reverse complement strand
GTTCAGCTTCGGCGAATAGCGCACTACTGCGTTGATATCGCATAACTAATTTGATTTTATAATTAGAATTTGACCGACCTTTAAATCATTATTGGTCATATTATTAAGTTTTTGAATCCTTTCAACAGACACATTATAGCGCTTCGATAAGGAATACAAGGTATCGCCTCTTATGACTTCGTGTGTAATTTTAATGAACTCCTGTTCATAAACTTTTGAAGGGCGTTCCAGTACCATTTCATCATATTTATAAAGCTGAAAACGTTCTATCAATCCAATAAGCTTTTCCGGATATTTCCGGTCAGTCGCGTAACCCGCAGCTCTTAGACCTTTTGCCCAAGCCCGATAATCATCTTCATCCAATTTGAACAATGCTTCATAACGCCTTCTCCCGGTTAAAAATTCAGAATGGTCCTTAAAGGACGCTTCGGCTTGGGCATATTTCCTGAAGCATTCCTGGGACCTGTCATCATCATGATAGATTTTATCACCTGTCCAATCATGGCACTTGATCCCAAAATGATTGTTGGCTTCCTTCGCCAAACGTCCTCTGGCCGAACCGGATTCCAAAATGCCCTGTGCCAAGGTAATGCTTGCCGGAATTTTAAACTGGCGCATTTCTTCCATGGCAATGGCACTGTAGTTTGCAATATAAGCTTCGGTGGCATCTGCGTAGCTGATTACAGGAGTGTCTGTTTTGACATCATCCGTTACGGTATCATTTGACGGTTCATTGGGTATTGAAACCTGTTCTGTTTTATGCCGCTCGTCTTTCTTCTTGGTGACAATTTTCTTTTTTGCGCCACAACTAAAAACAACCACAACTAGAATTATTATGATAAATATTCGCTTCATTTATTTCAATTGATTAAAGGCAAGCCCTTAGCTTTTAATTTTATGTTCATTCCTTCAATGCCCTGCAGCCCTCCCGTATGAATGGCCAAAATTTTTGAACCATGTGGAAAATATCCGTTTTCTATCAATTCAAAAACGCCAAACATCATTTTTCCTGTATAAATCGGGTCCAAAGGAATTTGATAATTTTTCTTAAACTCATTAATAAAACTGATTAATGCTTGATTTATTTTGGCATAGCCGCCAAAATGATAGTCCGTTACAAGCTGCCAGTTTTTTTTATGGACAAATTTACCAATATCTTCTTTTAAAAAGTCACCTTTTAACGCCGGAAATCCTAAAATTTGTTGACCGGGTTTTGAACAATTTATCAAACCGGACAGGGTGCCTCCCGTTCCCACAGCACAACAGATATAGTCAAAATTCCTATCCTTTTCTGTTAAAATCTCCTCACAACCCGTAACGGCCAAGGCATTGGTCCCACCTTCGGGGATAAGGTAAAAATCCCCAAATTCTGCCTTTAGTCCATCGATAAATTTTTCAGAGGTCTTGGTCCTGTAAACTTTCCGAGTTACAAATTTAAAATACATCCCTGATTGTTGTGCAAACTTAAGTGTTGGATTTTCATCAATTTTATAAACAAGTTCTTCTCCCCTAATGACCCCAATGGTTTTAAAACCAAATTGTTTCCCCACTTCTGCCACTGCTGCAATATGATTTGAAAACGCACCTCCAAAAGTCAATAAGGTTTTAAAACCTCTTGTTTTGGCTTCCTCCAAATTATATTTCAGCTTCCTATATTTATTCCCAGAAATGATGGGATGAATCTCGTCCTCTCGTTTCACAACAAGCTGAACGTTCAACTTTGATGCCAATTTTATGGGTTGATTAATGGAACGTTCAGGTTTAAAATTCATACCTGCGAAGATACTTTAAAATTGTCAAAATGATTCCTGTTTCAAATCTATGAGATGTTTCCAAATTGCCTTATCTTTGTTATATATGAAAGATTTTGTCCCCATTGAGGAAGGAGATTATTATGTAACGCCCGAAGGCTATAAATGTTTTACCGAACAATATCACTTAAAAAGAGGGTATTGCTGTGAAAGCAATTGCAGACATTGTCCTTACGGTTTTAACCAAAAAAAGTCATGGAAGTAGCGCAACTGACATTTCAAGAGCAACTCGTTGAAGGGATTCCAGAAGTATTGCCCAAACCAAAACCTTATGATACTTCAATAAATCATGCCCCAAAACGCAAAGATATTTTATCCGCAGAAGAGAAAAAACTGGCCTTACGCAATGCTTTACGCTACTTTGACAAAAAGCATCATGCTGAATTACTTCCTGAATTTAAGCACGAATTGGAGACTTACGGAAGAATTTATATGTATCGTTTGCGTCCGACCTATAAAATGTATGCCCGATCTATAGACGACTATCCCGCCAAATCCAAACACGCTGCTGCCATCATGTTGATGATCCAAAACAATTTGGATCATTCCGTGGCCCAACACCCACACGAATTGATCACTTATGGTGGTAATGGGGCGGTTTTTCAAAATTGGGCACAGTATCGATTGACCATGAAATATCTTTCAGAAATGAACGATGAGCAAACCCTTGTCATGTATTCCGGTCATCCTTTAGGATTGTTCCCAAGCCATAAAGATGCGCCAAGAGTGGTCGTCACAAATGGCATGATGGTACCCAATTATTCCAAACCGGATGATTGGGAAAAATTCAATGCTCTTGGAGTCACGCAATATGGCCAAATGACCGCAGGAAGTTATATGTATATCGGCCCTCAAGGCATCGTTCATGGGACCACCATTACGGTGTTGAATGGCTTCAGAAAAATTAAAAAATCGCCTAATGGCCATCTTTTCGTAACTTCTGGATTGGGTGGAATGTCTGGTGCCCAACCAAAGGCCGGAACCATTGCCGGATGTATTACCGTGTGTGCTGAAGTTAATCCGAAAATCACAAAAATTCGTCATGAACAAGGTTGGATCGATGAAATCATTTCGGATTTAGATGCATTGGTTGCACGGGTAAACAAAGCAAAAGCAACCCAAGAAACGGTATCGATTGCTTATCTTGGAAACGTTGTTGAAGTATGGGAAAAATTTTATGAGGCAAATATTCAAATTGATTTAGGAAGTGACCAAACCTCGTTGCACAATCCTTGGGCC
>DASWKU010000196.1:0-5104 GCA_036396455.1 Flavobacteriaceae bacterium | reverse complement strand
ACTTGGGCGTATTCCAAAATAAAATTGGAATAGGTGTTTTCCAGTTGTTGCCATTCCTCTTCGGTTTTCATTTGTATCATTCCCGTAAATTCCCCTCTCCAGACCCAAATTTGAGGTTTCATCATCACTTTTATATGGCCTTTTTTTAGGGTTTCGATATATTGTTTTGCACCCATTTCAGTCTCTCCAAACCATTGCCTGTCAGTATTGAAAATAACTTCAGGATGTTGCAAATCCCTAATAAACCCAAACGGCATGACGGCTGCATAATTGGCATTTAAATCAATAATTGGGTCAATGTGCTTTTGGTCTATCGAATCCCGAGAGGCCACAAAACTTACCCCATTTATCTTATCTTTTTTTGGCGAAGTCATGGCGCATGCGTTCAACAAAAAAAACAATCCCAATCCTAAAATTATTCTCATACCCAAAATTTAATGCTTAAATTTAAGCAAAGAACTCATTTAAACTTTTTTCAATTGGCTAAAAAATTGTCCTTTTGCACCCGATTTTTGTCTTTTCTTCCTTCCGTAGCTCTGCTATGCAACTCAAAAAAGCCTTCAACCGAGCACAAAATGACTAATTTTCGCTTCAATCAAAAAAGTTCAAATGAGTTCAAATTGAAAATAGCAACATAAGGATTTAATAGTTCCTTCGACAAAAGCTAAATTAAAAATTTACAGATACAATAGTTATGATGTACTGTATCATATACCTTTCCTTTTAATTACCGATTTTAACGTATTTAATTAGAACTTTAGTTAATTTTAACACCTGTTTTGTAAGGTTATTGACATTTTATTGATTAAATGAAAAATTTACATTATGAATAGTGAGACAACAAAACAAAAAGAGCCTAGTGTTTTAAAATGGGCTTTAAAATATGCGGCTTCTGCAGGAATTGCAGGGATACTTTGCTGTGTAGCACCTGCGGTTTTATTCATGTTCGGATTAATGGGAGGTATTTATGCCATTTCGTTTGCCGATTTCTTTTATGCTGAAGATGGCTCAGTTGGATTGGGCTCCTGGATATTAAGAGGTTTGGCGGTTATTATTGGGGTGTATGGTATTTATTTGTACCGGAAAAAGCAAAACCAGTGTTCCATTGACCCTAAACGTAAAAGAAAGAATTTAATCTTAATGATAGTTATCACTGTTGTACTTGGTTTGGGCATTTTTTTAACATTGGAAAAATGGTCATCTTGGTATTTTGACAAACATATTGTACCGGCACAGCAGGAAGAGTACGGACGGTTGAATGAAACTAATTAATAAGTGACTGCAATACCAATTTAGTTGCACGAGCATCTGTATTATGCCCATAATAAAAGTCATTATCCCTGCTTATAATGAAGAAGATTCAATAACAAAGGTCATTCATGATATCCCTAATATTGTTGATGAAATTATAGTGATAAACAATAATTCATCAGACCTAACAGCAGTGAATGCAAAAAATGCCGGAGCCACAGTTCTTAATGAACCGCGAAAAGGTTATGGCTATGCCTGCCTAAAAGGAATGGATTACCTAGCAAATCAAGACATTAAACCAGATATTGTTGTATTTTTGGATGGGGATTACAGCGATTATCCTGAAGAGTTGACAAAATTGATAACACCAATCATTGAAGATGATATTGATTTTGTTATTGGTGCACGTGTCAAACATTTACGGGAAGCAAATTCCATGACACCTCAACAAATTTTTGGTAATTGGCTTGCCACTACATTAATGAAACTTTTTTTTAATGGACGATTTACTGATTTGGGTCCTTTTAGAGCCATTAAATATCAGAAGCTTATGGCACTGGGTATGATTGATAAAACTTATGGTTGGACAATAGAGATGCAATTGAAGTCCATTAAACAAAATTTAACGTATATAGAAGTGCCTGTAAAATATAAAAAAAGAATTGGTGTCTCAAAAGTTTCAGGAACGGTAAAAGGTACTATCTTTGCAGGCTTTAAGATATTAGCTTGGATTTTTAAATACAGTTTTAAAAAATGATTTTTGAATCGCTTATTATAATCATTTATACCATTGCCATCATACTCATTTTTATGTATTCCTTGGCACAACTTAACTTGCTGCACAATTATTTATCCTCTAAAAAAATAAATAATAAAGACTGTGAAAAGTTCGATTTTTCCAACCCTGATGAAGTTCCTTTTGTGACCATTCAGCTTCCCGTTTACAATGAAATGTATGTCATGGAGCGTTTGCTGGACAACATTGCTGAAATGGATTATCCAAAAAGCAAACTGGAAATACAGGTTTTGGATGATTCAACCGATGAAACCGTTCAGACAACTTATGAACAGATTCAAAAATTAAAACAATCTGGACTGGACATAGTTCATATTACCAGAACGGATAGAAGTGGCTTTAAAGCTGGAGCCTTGAAAGAAGGTTTAAAGGTTGCCAAAGGCGAATTTATTGCCATTTTTGATGCCGATTTCCTTCCTAAGAAAAACTGGTTAAAACACACCATTCCCTTTTTTAAAGATGAAAAAATTGGTGTAGTCCAAACACGTTGGGGACACCTTAACCGAAATTATTCAGTGCTGACCAGAATTCAGGCCTTTGCACTTGATGCCCATTTTACACTGGAACAGGTTGGAAGGAACAGTAAAGGACATTTTATCAACTTTAACGGAACAGCTGGAGTTTGGCGCAAAACCTGTATTATAGATGCCGGCAATTGGGAAGGTGATACATTAACTGAAGATTTGGATTTAAGCTATAGAGCGCAGCTTAAAAACTGGAAATTCAAATACCTTGAAGACGTTGAGACACCTGCAGAACTTCCAGTAGTGATCAGTGCTGCACGTTCACAACAGTTCAGGTGGAATAAAGGAGGTGCTGAAAACTTTAGAAAAATGCTCTGGAAAGTTATAAAATCCAATAATATTTCCACCAAAACCAAAGTTCATGGTTTGTTGCATTTACTGAACAGCACCATGTTTTTGAACATCTTTATCGTGGCTGTATTAAGCATTCCTATGCTATATATTAAAAATGAGTATGCCCATCTTCGTTTTTATTTTTACTTCATGAGCTTTTTTGTGGTGAGCACCATCATCTTCTTTATCTGTTATTGGTTCATGTACAAGCAAATCTATGGTGGTGGTTATAAAAAATTCTTTAGCTACGTTGCTATGTTTTTTACGTTTTTCTCCATAGCCATGGGCTTTTCATTGCATAACTCCATTGCCGTAATTGAAGGTCACATGGGTAAACGCAGTGAATTTATAAGGACTCCAAAATTTAATATCAGTTCCCTTAAAGATTCGTGGAAAGGCAATAAATATTTGGGTAAAAAACTATCACCTAACATTATTCTTGAAGGTTTATTGACGTTGTACTTTGCTTTTGGTTTATACAGTGCCTTTGTGGTTGGTGACCAAGGGGGTGATTTTGGATTGTTCCCATTCCATTTAATGCTTTTCATTGGGTTTGGTTATGTCTTTTTCAAATCGATAGCGTCCAAAGTTTAAAATGCTTAACATCTCACTTTTAAAGCTTAATAAAATTCCAATTTTATTGGCCTTAACAAGTGTGGCCTTCTACCTTTCTTTTGCGTATGATTTGGTGAGAACCGATTATTTAAAGCTAACCGTACTCTACACGGCTTTATTTTTTTTATTCTATAAACTTGTTCAGATCCAAAAAGGAAACTTTAAGTTTTTGGTTGGGTTGATTTTTTTGTTCAGATTACTGTTTCTGTTTGCCACACCTAATCTTTCCCAAGACTTTTATCGGTTTATTTGGGATGGAAGAATCATATTGGAAGGATTCAATCCCTATCTCTTTACTCCTGAATCCTTTATTTTAAATGGTCAATTTCCTATTTCACAAGCTCAGGAATTATACAATGGCATGGGTGAACTTAACGGAAGCCATTTGACCAACTACACCCCCATTAATCAGCTGTTCTTTGTAATTGCAGGATTGTTTGCAGGAAAAAGTATTTTTGGGTCTGTAATCATTATGCGACTATTCATTATTGTGGCCGACTTTGGAACGCTTTATTTTGGCAAAAAGCTGTTGGAAAAACTGAACATTCCCATTCATCATATCTTTTGGTACCTTCTAAATCCGTTTATTATTATTGAACTTACCGGAAATCTTCATTTTGAAGGGATTATGATTTTCTTCCTAATATGGGGTTTGTATTTGTTCAAAATAGGCAAATGGAAGGTTGCCGCAATAATTTTTGCAGGTTCAGGTTCAGTAAAGTTGATTCCTTTGATTTTTTTACCCTTATTTTTTCAATCTTTTACAGATAAAAATATTGAAGGCAAATGGAATCCAAATCTTAAAGGGATTGGAAAACTTCTAATTTTTTATGCTATTGTTTGTGGACTGACAGTATTGTCATTTATCCCTTTTTACAATACAGAATTAATAAACAACTATACCGATACGGTTGCCTTGTGGTTCCAGCGTTTTGAGTTCAATGCCAGCTTTTATTATGTCGCACGGGCTATTGGATATACCTTTAGAGGTTATAACGAAATTGCCTTCATTGGTAAAGCCATACCAATAGTGGTTACGTGTTTTGTCCTTATCCTGACTTTTTTTAGAAAAAACAAAACTCCCATTGAATTGATTACTGCCATGCTCATGGCACTATCATTTTACTATTTTATGGGCACAACCGTCCACCCTTGGTATTTGGCAACGTTATTGATCTTATCAATTTTTACAAAATATAAATATCCTTTGGTGTGGAGCTTTGTAATTATCTTAAGTTATTTGGCCTACGCAAATGCAGACAATACCGAAAACCTTTGGATCATTGGTTTTGAATATCTTATTGTTTATGGGGTTTTTATTTGGGAAATCATAATTAAAAAAGGCTACCCGAAAGGCAGCCTGGTTTAATTCACAATTCTTCAAGATTTGTAATTGTAAGAATCTCTTCCTGATCTTCAAATCCATCTTCATCCTTGAATTTTCTTATTTTAACGTGATAGGTTATCTTAAATTTTTTGCCCATAAAGGTTTCAGATTTTAAATCATTGTTGTCCGGTAAACCGGAATATTTATAATTTTTTGCTTTTAATTTTCAGTTAATCAGTATCTGTATTTTGCATTTTC
>DASWKU010000195.1:0-4009 GCA_036396455.1 Flavobacteriaceae bacterium | reverse complement strand
CTGGAAAGCCAGCTAATATCGGCTTTGGTGTCTTCATCAACAATGCCCAATAAAACCAGCACTCCATTTCCTATTGAAGCCACTTGTTCACCTTCAATGACAACATTGGCCTTTGAAACTCTTTGAATTACTGCCTTCATTCCCCTAAATCCCCAAAGGGACTTTAATTATTTTTTAAAGTTATTTTCTACAACTACAAACTGAATACTGTTTACTGATTCTCCCAGTTTTCGGTTCGATAACTTTCATCCTCACCTTCCAATATTTGAATATAGCTTCTATATCTCGAAAACGCAATTTCATCTCTTTCCAAAGCGGATTTTACGGCACATTTAGGCTCTTCGATATGCAGGCAATTATTGAATTTACAGTATTGTTTCAATTTAAAAAACTCAGGAAAGTAATCGCTCACTTCCTCCTTGTCCATATCGACAACCCCAAAACCCTTTATACCTGGCGTATCAATAATTTTGGCTCCAAAACTTAAATCGAACATTTCTGCAAAGGTCGTGGTATGTTGCCCTTGCATGTGCTGCATGGAGATCTCCTTGGTCTTTAAATCCAGCCCAGGTTCAATGGTATTGATAAGGGTTGATTTTCCAACCCCCGAATGTCCTGCAAACATGCTCACTTTATCCTTCATCAAGGTTTTGACCTTGTCGATATTCTCACCTGTTTTTGCAGAAATGCCAATACATTCGTAGCCAATTTTCCTGTATACGTGAGCTAGATATTTCACCTCATTGTTCACAGCTTCACTATAGGTGTCGGTCTTATTGAACACCAAAATGGTCTTTATTGAGTAAGCTTCGGCAGTTACCAAAAATCGGTCGATAAAACTGGTAAATGTTGGAGGGTTGTCTATAGTAATCAGCAAAAATACTTGGTCGATATTGGAAGCAATAATATGGGTCTGTTTTGATAAATTGACAGATTTTCGAATGATATAATTTTTACGGTCATGGATAGTGTTTATTATCCCAGTGATCTCATTGTTTTTGGTCTCCAAATCAAAATCCACAACATCCCCAACGGCAATCGGGTTGGTGCTTTTGATATCCTTCATGCGGAACTTCCCTTTTATTCGGCATTGGTAGATCGCCCCTAAATCTGTTTTTACGGTGTACCAACTTCCTGTGGATTTATAAACGAGTCCTGTCATTAATTATTCTTTAAGAATACAAATTAACAACTTTTCGTATTAAGAAAAACTGTATATTGGTGTCTTAATTTAAAAACCAACCAATACCATGAAAAAATTAATTACCCTTACTTTATTTTTATCATTTTTTGCAAGCATCCAAGCACAAACCAGTTTATATGAAAACCCTGATTTTGATAAAATTGCAGAATCCCATAAAATTATAGCCATAGTCCCTTTTAAAACCCAGGTTAAACTACGTCCAAAACAAATGAAGGACATGACCATTGAACAACTTCAAAAACTTGAAAGGGAAGAAGGTGAAAGTGTCCAAACTGCCATGTATTCTTGGTTTTTAAAAAGAAAAAAACGAGGAGACCTCAAAACTTTAGAACTACAAGAGCCAAGAGTTACCAATGTGATGCTCAAAAAACAAAATATAGATTATACCAATATTATGGATTTTACACCAAAACAACTTGCTGATTTTCTTGAGGTGGATGCGGTAATTTCAGGTGAATTTGAAACTGACAAACCCATGTCTGAAGGTGCATCTGTTGCCTTAGGCTTAATAATTGGAGTATGGGGATCTACAAATAGTGCCGTTATTAATATGAGTGTACATAATGCAGTAGACGGTGTTTTATTATGGAATTATAACAAGAAAGTAAATGGTAGTGCCTTTAGCAGCCCAGAAGATTTAGTTAATGTTCTAATGAGAAAAGCATCAAGACGTTTAGCCTATACAAAAAACAGTAAAGATGCAGATTAATATAGGTTATGTAACAAAGAGGCTGCCTTAACTTTATAGGAGCCTCTTTTGTTTTATTGATTTATAATCTTTTCCTGATGGTTAATGGATTCCTGATGGATGGCCTTAAACATTTTTAAAATAAACTCCTCGCTCAATCCCCTTTCTTCACCTTCAAGGACCATTCTACCTAAAATCTCGTTCCAGCGCTTACTTTGAAGGACGGCAACATTTTTTTGTTTTTTGAGCAACCCAATACTATCGGCCGCCTTCATGCGTTTGCCCAACAATTCAATAATTTGGTTGTCCACCACATCTATTTGTGCCCTTAATGTATTTAAATTTGAATTATATTCTGCTTCAGGATCCGATTCTTTTCTAATCTTTAAATCCTTCATGATCTGAATCAAGACCTTTGGTGTCACCTGTTGCGAGGCGTCACTCCACGCTTTATCCGGATCGTTGTGTGTTTCAATCATCAATCCATCATAATTCAAATCCAGAGCGGTCTGTGACACATCAAAAATCATATCCCGTCTTCCGGTAATGTGTGATGGATCATTGATCAATGGCAAATCGGGGAACTTTGTCTGTAGTTCAATAGCCAATTGCCATTCTGGGTTGTTTCGATATTTTGTCTTTTCATAGGTTGAAAACCCTCTATGGATGACCCCCAGTTTTTTGATATTGGCGGTTGCCAAACGTTCAATGGCCCCCAACCATAAAGACAAATCTGGATTTACAGGGTTTTTTACCAGTACCACCTTATCGGTATCTTGTAATGCATCAGCAATTTCCTGAACAATAAATGGGCTGACGGTTGAACGGGCACCGACCCATAACAAATCGATATCGTGTTCCAAAGCCAGTTCAACATGTGCCCGGTTTGCTACTTCTATAGCAGTTTTTAAGCCGGTTTCCTCTTTAACCTTTTGCAACCATTTTAGCCCCAGTGCTCCAACCCCTTCAAACATTCCCGGACGTGTTCTGGGTTTCCAAATTCCTGCTCTATAATAGCTCACATCGGAACCTTTTAATTGATGTGCAATGTCCAAAACCTGCTCCTCTGTTTCTGCACTACATGGTCCAGCGATCACCAAAGGGTGACCCAATTTCATATCGTCCAACCATGACCTTAATTCTTTCTTGTTTTCCATAATACAATTTTTAAATTCCAAAAATTAATCCCGATGGTTATCGGGGCCAAATTCCAAGCTTATAACATTCTTATTTGGGATTTGGGATTTGTTTTTTGGGATTTGTTTTTAATTTATTCCGTTTAAAATATCCTTTATATGATTGATGTTTTTCATTTCGTTATAAATCTCTTCAAAATCATCGGCTTCCATGAACTCCTTGAATTTTGTAAGATTTTGAATGTATTCCTCTAAAATTTCAACCACATTTGCTTTATTCTGTTTAAAAATTGGCGTCCACATTTCTGGCGAACTTTTTGCCAATCGTACCGTACTTTCAAATCCACTGCCCGCCATATCAAAAATATCGCGCTCGTTTTTTTCTTTTTCAATGACCGTTTTCCCCAACATAAACGAACTGATGTGCGACAAATGCGACACATAGGCAATATGCTTGTCATGGGCCACCGGATTCATATAACGAATACGCATCCCAATACCTATAAAAAGTTTCAAAGCCATTTCCTGCAACTTAAAGGCTGTTTTTTCTACTTCACAAATAATATTGGTTTTATTTTTATACAAATTATGAATTGCCGCCTTTGGTCCAGAAAATTCAGTTCCTGAAATGGGATGTGCCGCCAAAAAATTTCTGCGTTTCGGATGCTTTTCAACAGCTTTGCAAATATCCATTTTTGTAGAACCCACATCAAAGACCAAACAAGCATCTGAAACCAAATCCAATATTTTTGGAAGTTCAATAACCGCCGTGTCTACTGGAATTGATAATATCACAAGATCAGCTTGTTTTAAATCTGAATAGGTTGCTTTGGAATCAATTACTTTAAGCTGAATGGCTTCTTCCAAATGGGCTTCGTTGGTATCAATCCCAAAGATTATCAATTCAGAATGCAAAGCTTTAATATCCAAAGCCATACTTCCACCTATTAACCCAACTCCTATGACATATACATTTTTCAT
>DASWKU010000194.1:0-3990 GCA_036396455.1 Flavobacteriaceae bacterium | reverse complement strand
TCATGGAGCCCATTGCTAAGTAAAAAATTGGGATTGAAATTATTGATGCAAGCAGGAAAAGGGTATCGCATCAATACCACACGAAAAACTGGAATTACAATTCCTGCCATTTTAGCTGAAGCAAAAGCGGCGGTGACACCAATGCACGGTTTTACCCGGTTTGCGGGCACTATGGAAATTGCAGGCATCAATCACAACATCAATAAGATTAGGGTTGAAGCCATAGCCAATGCAATCGGTCGATATTATCCAGATATTGAATTGACAATCGAAGAAAAAAATGATGCAGCCTGTGGTTTGCGCCCTGTCACTCCTGATGGCTTACCTTATATCGGGAAATCTTCTAAATGCAAAAACTTGACCATCGCTGCCGGTCATGCCATGATGGGCTGGAGTATGGCAACTGCCACAGGAAAATTGGTTCAGGAAGGGATAGATCATAGAATTCCATCCATAAAGATGGACATGTTTCATCCCGATCGAAAGTTTTAGGTCGGGTCATTTAAATTCATTCTCATGGTGATGAGATGTTTTTTAAATCCAGCTTTTTCATAAGCTCTAATAGCTGATCCATTAACATCATATACATCAAGTCGTATTTCAGATACATCTTGCGCTTTGCACCATTGTATCAGGGCATCTATAATGAGTTTATTATAACCTTTGCCTCTATGGGATTCGGGGACAAACATAAATCCTAAATAGCCTTGCCTAGTGTGTTTTAAATAATGCCTATCCGGTTTTATTTTGGCATATCCTGAGGCCACAATTTCATGGTTTACTTCTACAACATACAATTCAGAATCATCGTTTTTTATAAATTCAGAAACATCATAATAACTAATTTTTCCATCCTTAATGGTGGGGTCCATAGGGCGTTCAGCCTTGATAAGGCCTTGTTCAAATTCTAAAAGAACTGGAACATCTTCCAATGTGGCTTTTCTGACTATGGGTTTCATGACTCAATATTTTAATAAACCTAAAAATACTAACTAAAATTCAAAGTGCATTTTTTTGATGCTTAAAAAAAGCATCGGCCTGAAGTTGCATAAGTTCTCTGGCTTTTTTGCGTTTGTAGGTGTACAATTCGTCTTCTTCGGCAATATCATTATAGATTTTGTTATTGAGTGCCATATCGGTCTTTAACAGGACATTGCGCTCATTCACTTTTTGCTCAACCCAAGTTTTGACAGCGGTTTCAACATCTTCAAGTTTGTAATCGTATTCTCCTTTTGGAGACAGAAGTTTGGCAAAAATAGGAGAGGTTTCAATGGCCAAAAACAATAGAAATATGAAAAATGAAGGTATCCATGGCAATTCTCCCAAAGCATTGATTCGGGCCATAAAGCCATCGAACCTATCAATAACCGGTTGTGTTGTACTTACCTTGGTATCATAGTCTGTTTTTAAATTTGCAATTTGAGCTTCATTTGCAGCAATTTTAGCCTTATTATCAGTTTTTAACTGCTGCAATTCAGCCAAGGTGGCATCGTGTTTCTCACGTTTTTCTTTATAAACAGGGCCTTTGCCCAATAATAGGGTTCCCGCTGTTCCTTCCGCTTCAGAAATGAAGGTATCATAAAGCGCATTGACTTCGGCTTCTTTGGCGTCAATTTGCGATTGCAAAGCCTTGTTGTTGTTTTCCAATTGAGCAATGGTTGGGTTAAACTGTTCGGCAATTTGATTTTGATTGGCAAGGGTCAAATCATTTTTACGTTCCAATAATACCTGATCGATTTCCTTTTCAAAAATCTTCAATTCCAAAGGTTTTGAAATGACTATGGCAATAATAATGGCCAAAACAATTCGAGGCGAAGCTTGAATGAGTTCATCAATGATATTGTTTCGTTTTTTTATGGTGGACACGATAAAACGGTCCAAGTTGAAAATAAGCAAGCCCCAAACAAACCCAAAGGCAATGGCGGTAAAGTAATTGTCAAAAACAGTATAAAGGGCATAGCTTGATGCAATAAAAGCCATAACCGCCGTAAAGAACACGGTGGCGCCAATCCCTGCATATTTATTTTGTTCGCCTATGGAACAATTTTCTAAAATGTCGGTGTCTGAACCCGAGCAGATGATGAAGAATTTTTTTAGCATGATATGATCGTTTTTTGGTTGATAAACCGTTAGAACGTTAAATAGTTCAATTTGTTTCAACGAAGCATAAAAAAAGCTGGTTGTTTTTGAATACAACAGGCTTTTTATTTTATAAAAATTTTATGAGGATCAACCCCTTCAGGGTTTTGAACCCTGAAGGGGTTTTCGAAAGGGTTATTTTTCACAAAAAAACCTCGAATTTCGATGCTTAATGAGTTTTGATATTGATTGTATTGCATTTTCGTTACAATATCATCTTTAGGTTATTTAAAAAGCTCAGCAAAGTATTTATAGAAATAAGGAATGGTTTCGATTCCTTTTAAATAATTAAAGATACCAAAATGTTCATTGGGCGAATGGATGGCATCACTATCCAAACCAAATCCCATCAAGATGGTTTTGCTTTTTAATTCTTGTTCGAACAAAGCTACAATGGGAATGCTACCACCACTTCGTTGCGGAATGGGAACTTTTCCAAATGTTTGTTGATAAGCTTTTGATGCTGCCTGATAACCAATATTATCAATGGGAGTAACATAACCTTGACCGCCGTGAAGTGGCGTTACTTTGACTTTCACGGCTTTTGGAGCGATGTTTTCAAAATGGGTTTTAAAAAGTTGGGTGATTTCATTCCAATCTTGGTGGGGAACCAATCGCATGGATATTTTGGCATAGGCTTTACCGGCAATCACTGTTTTTGCACCTTCGCCCATATAACCTCCCCAAATGCCGTTGACATCCAAAGCCGGTCTGATGGAATTGCGCTCCATGGTAGTATAGCCCTTTTCGCCATAAACCTCTTCAATGTTTAAAGCAGCTTTATAAGCATCCAAAGAAAAAGGAGCTTTTGCCATTTGGACCCGTTCATCTTTTGAAAGTTCTTCCACTTTATCATAAAATCCAGGAATCGTGATATGATTGTTTTCGTCATGAAGCGATGCTATCATTTTGGTTAAAATATTGATGGGATTTGCCACGGCGCCTCCATACAGCCCTGAATGCAAGTCCCTATTTGGGCCTATAACTTCAACTTCAACATAACTTAAACCGCGTAAACCGGTGGTAATCGATGGGGTGTCCTTTGAAATCATTCCCGTATCCGATATGAGAATGACGTCATTTTTTAGTTTTTCTTGATGGGTCTTTACAAATTTTGAAAGATGTTCACTTCCAACTTCTTCCTCACCTTCAATCATGAACTTGACATTACAAGGCAATTGTTGGGTTGAAGTCATAAACTCCAAAGCTTTCACATGCATATACATTTGTCCTTTATCGTCGCAAGCACCTCTTGCGAAAATGGCGCCCTCAGGATGTAAATCCGTTTTTTTGATCACGGGTTCAAAAGGAGGTGAGGACCATAAATCCAAAGGGTCGGGTGGTTGCACGTCATAATGACCATAAACCAGAACGGTAGGTAGGGTTTTATCAATAATCTTTTCACCATAAACAATGGGATGGCCTTCGGTTGTACAAATTTCAACATGGTCGCAACCCGCTTGTTCCAAACGTATTTTAACAGTTTCAGCAGTTTTTAAAACGTCATTTTTATAGACAGAATCTGCACTTATGGAAGGTATTTTTAATAATTGGATAAGTTCATTTATAAAGCGATCTTTATGTGTATCGATATAAGATTTTATGTGTTGCATAGGGTTTTTAATTTCATTCAAAAATACAAAACCATAAGCACTTTTTTCTTAATTGTGGCGTTTGAATATCGAAACTAATTTTTATATTTGCAGTCCTTTTGCGGGCGTGGTGGAATTGGTAGACACGCTAGACTTAGGATCTAGTGCCGCGAGGTGTGGGAGTTCGAGTCTCCCCGCCCGTACTTCAAATAGCTTCTCAACTTTTGAGAAGCTTTTTTGTTTGCCGACATTATTGGGT
>DASWKU010000193.1:0-4579 GCA_036396455.1 Flavobacteriaceae bacterium | reverse complement strand
GGAGGCCGATTTTCCTCGATTTGCACCCTTTAGGGCCGGGGCAACAAAGCGAGGAGTTATTGAAATTGAATTTTTGTCATGTACTTTAAAAATTATGTTAAAACCCTTCAAAAACTCCCAGTCCAAACAAGGCAAAATCGTATTTTACGGGGTCGATAGAGTCCAGTTTTCTTAAGGAATTATCCAGTTCCAATACCGCTTTGGCATCGTTTTGTTTGCGCTTTAACAATCCCAGTTTTCGTGCCACATTACCGGAATGCACATCCAATGGGCAGGATAATTGGCTAGGGGAGAGGCCTTTCCAAATACCAAAGTCAACGCCAGTTCGGTCACTTCGTACCATCCAGCGCAAAAACATATTGATACGTTTGGCCGCTGAATTTTTTAAGGGATCACTGATATGCTTTTGGGTTCTTGGTAAATGCTCCATTTCAAAAAAATGGGACTTAAAATGATGGATGCTTTTTTGGAGTGAATCTTTTTCAGCATATTTTGAAAATAGGGCTTCAAGCCCATTATGATTCTTATAAATATGTTTCAAGCTTTCAACAAACTGAATAAAATCGTCACCATTAAAAGTTCTGTGTACAAAAGGTAACAGCGGTTTCAGATCGGTTTCCTGATGGTTGATAACAAAATCATAGGGAGAATCGTCCAATAGCCGCATCATGTGTTTGGCATTGGTTATGATGCTTTTACGGTTGCCCCAGGCTATTGTTGCCGTTAAAAACCCTGCGATTTCAATATCTTCTTTTTTGTTGTATTGATGCGGGATTTGAATGGGGTCACTTTCAATGAACTCCGGACGGTTGTATTGTTCAACTTTGCCATCCAAAAAATCTTTGGTTTCCGATGAATTCAAAACAAATAGGATTAATGTTTAATTATCTTCCCATCCACCATGGTGAGCTTACGGTCGGCCATATTGGCGAGTTCTTCATTATGGGTGACGATCACAAAGGTTTGCCCAAATTCATCACGGAGTCTAAAAAAGAGATTGTGAAGGTTTTCCGCCGATTCGGTATCCAAGTTCCCTGAAGGTTCATCAGCAAAAATAAGATCAGGGTTGTTTATTAACGCCCTAGCCACCGCTACACGTTGTTGCTCACCACCCGAAAGTTCATTGGGTTTATGGTGGCTACGGTCTTTTAAACCCAGAAAATCCAAAAGCTCCCGTGCTCTTTTTTCTGCTTCGGCTTTAGGGGTATTTTTAATAAACGCAGGCAAGCATACATTTTCCAGCGCTGTAAATTCCGGCAACAATTGATGGAACTGAAAGATAAACCCGATGTGCTCGTTTCTAAACCTTGCCAAGGCCTTATCCTTTAAGGTCATGATATTGGTGTTGTTGATCACAAGTTCATTTTTATTACCGGAAGCATGATCCAAGGTTCCCAAAATATGCAACAGGGTCGTTTTTCCCGCACCGGAAGGCCCAACAATGGAGACGATTTCGCTTTTTGAAATGTTGAGATCCACACCTTTTAAAACGTGCAGATCGCCATAATATTTATGAATGTTTTTGGCTGTTATCATGCACACAATTTAAGACATTAAGCTGTGATGCGCAATACTCAACCCGCTTTCTTGTTGAAGATGTGTTTAACGTTGTTATAATCAATAAAATATTGCAGCCGCAATGAAAATGTATGCTGAATGGGTTGGTCAAACAAATTTCCCAGACTATCAAAATAAGTGTCTCTTGAAGCAATATCCTGATTGAACAATGAATTTCGGTACAAGGCTGTCAATCTACTGCCCGGAGCAAATTCCCAAGAATAACGAAAATCCAAGTTCCAAGTGTTGAAATTGATATTGGGGTCGTCCAAACTATTTACGGTATAGCCATCAGAAGTTGATACGCTACCGTCTTCCTCCAATTTAAACAAAGCATAATCATAGTTCACTGTGCTCCAAAAATTTCTGAACGTTAAGGTTAAGGAATGAAACGGGTTAAAGTTAAAGGCGCCCGATAAACTGTTTTCAACAGAAACCACATTTCGTTCACCAAAAATAATATCGTCATTAATATTGCCTACAAAGCCTCGGCTTCCTTTATTGTTCCGGTAGGATATATCATAGGACATTCGGAATTTATCATTAAATCTATAGGTTGGCTCTAGACCTAGATAATAACCAAAAAGGTCCCTTTCTTTATCAAATAATGTAAACATGCCAAAATTACCTTCAAAAGAGAGTTTTTTATTTGAATTCGTTTCAAACCAACCACTTATGTCCCCTAGGTTTTTATACACAAAAAAGCGCTTATTCTCAAAGTCGCGGGGCTCAAAATAATCATATTGTTTCCCTGGCTCAAAATTGAAATTAATGCCAAACCACAGTAATTTTTTGGTTTGGGCGTCCATGTTTATACCGAAATTGGTTCCCGTATAGGTGTTTGGATTGAACAATCGCTTATAATTGATATAAGTACCTACAAAAAAATTATTAAACTTTTTTGTAGGTTCAAAGATTTGGTACCAGGCATCAGCACCTAAGTTATTATAATTGTTTCTTAAGATTAATCCAAGGTCATTGATGTCGTATTTTTCATCTACAAGACTGTGGTCAAAACTGTACCTAAAGTTGCCATGAGCTTTCCGTATATAGAAAAAAGAACTATAGCCAGTTTCCATTCCCGTGGCTTTATTGACATTGCTCATTTTTACTTGACCTCTAACATTGTAGGTATTTCTCTTGTTGGTAATATCCGCCAAAAGCCCAGTTACATTGGCATCCCTAAAATGACCTTCCCGTGTAACATTGGTATTGATAAAACTTACCGAAGAGTTTCCGTGAAACTGCTGGTCCAGCACCAAAATATTATAGTTGGCAAATGGTTCCACCACTTCCTTACGGGTTTCTCCTGTAATCATATCTCTAATGGTAGCATCGGTGGTTTCTGTAATGGCATTAAAGAACCCCACACCAAGCCCTTTTTTGGTTCTACCTGAAACCTTTATTGCATTTAAGACCTTTACCTCATTGGGGCTATTGACCACTTCTTCATGGTCTGCCAATTCTGGAGTGCCTGTGGGCCCATTGCCAATGCGTCTGGAAAAAAACAGGCCCCCTTTATTGAAGAGATCCACCCCTTCAGTAAAAAACTGACGCTGCTCATTGTAAGTTTGCTCAAAAGGGCCAAGGTTTAAGACAATATTATCAAAAGCAGCTTGACTAAAATCGGGGATAAGCGTGGCATCAAGTGTAAAGTTTTCGGTAATGCCGTACTTTAAATCGAGCCCAACATTTAAATCGGTATTGGTGTCTCCATCATACGATGTCGCTAAGCCCGATACAAAAGGATAGAAGCTCAATCTGGTTGGAGGTTCAATATTATTTATGCCTTTTAGCTCGCCATGATATAAGCCAATGTTTCCTTTGGTTCTATCGATTGGGTTCCAAGAATATTGTGATTCATCAATCCTAAATCGTCTATGAAATTGTAGACCCCAGGTTTGCACCTCTTGGTTCGAAAAACGAAGATCTCTATATGGAATTCTCATTTCCACAATCCATCCATCATCCACAATTTTCACCGCACTTTCCCAAACGGCATTCCATCCAAAATCTTCACCAATACTGGGAGAAGCTATGGCATCTGCTTGATTTCCTGAAGGAAAGACAAAAAATTTGGTGTCGTTTTGTGCGTCGTTATTGGGGTTTAAAACCACGCCAAAAAAGTCCTGTTGTCCAAAATTGTCCCTTTGATTAAACTGTTTTACGATATCTTCCGGCTTGTCATACAAATAAGCAGCTATGTATACTCCAAAATCATCGTAAGTTATTTTCACGACCGTTTTCTTGTGGTCTTTTTCTTTGACTCCCATTTCTGGTCTCCACTGTGTAAAATCCTTGGCATCTTCAGCGGTTTTCCAAGCCTCGTCATCCAAAACGCCATCTATTTTTGGTGGGATTGTAGTTCTTTCAATAGTTAATATTTTTTTTTCCTGGGCAAAAAAAGGTAGCGTAATTAAGTAGGAAAACAGAGAAAATGATGAAGCTGATTTTCATGTAATTTTGATTGATGATTAATTTGGTCTTTTTAAAAAGGACTCAAATTTTTTTAGTTTGTTACGGTTAGTTGCAAATCTACACTCACATTTTTCGTTTTTTTCATAAGCAAACGTTAAAAACGGGCATGGATTGTTAATGTTTTCGTAAAGGATTCCAAAAAGGAAATAGCCCAGTTTTTTTGTTTATTTTTATGATCCACTAATCGATATCCAAAAATGTATATATGAAATTTGAAGAAGAAAATCTGAAAGTAAGCAATGATGTGAAGGCCCATTATAGAAGCATCATTACCGATATAGGTGAAGATCCTTCACGGGATGGTTTGTTGGATACTCCGGAAAGGGCTTCTAAGGCCTTGAAATTTTTAACGCAAGGCTATCATGAAGATGCTGAAAAAATCCTGAAAAGTGCCATGTTCAAGGAGTCCTATAACGAAATGGTCATTGTGAAGGACATTGAAATCTATTCGCTTTGCGAGCATCATATCTTGCCTTTTTTTGGCAAAGCACATATTGCCTATATCCCTAATGGCTACATTGTTGGATTGAGCAAAATCCCAAGG
>DASWKU010000192.1:0-5635 GCA_036396455.1 Flavobacteriaceae bacterium | reverse complement strand
TTGGGGATTTCCTGAAAATCAACTGATTCTTTCTGAAAAGGACAAACAATTGCCAACATTTGAAAATCTGTTCAAATGAAACATCCATATTCAATCTTTAAACACACAGGAAAATGATTATTTGGATGTTACACCCGCCTGCCGGTAGGCAGGTGTGACCTCTGAAAGAACCATAAAGATTAACACATGAAAACTAAGGTTTTGGTAACTGGAGCTAACGGTCAACTTGGACAAACCATAAATGAGCTATATTCCAACGACACAACCTTTGAGTTCGTTTTTACAACCAAAGCGCAATTAGATATCACGAATCCAACCAAAGTTGAAGATTACTTTTCTTTCAATAAATTTCATTATTGCATCAATTGTGCAGCTTATACAAATGTGGAAGGAGCGGAATCAAATCGGGATGAAGCGTTTAAAGTTAATGCCGACGCCGTTAAACATTTGGCGGCGACCTGTAAAATAAACAAGGTTATTTTGATCCAGATTTCAACCGATTATGTGTTTGATGGAGAAAAAAGCACGCCTTACAACGAACAAGATGACCCCAATCCAATTAATGTGTATGGCAAGTCGAAGCTTGCAGGGGAGCAATATATTCAAGCAATATTGGAGGAACATTTTATAATCAGAAGCTCTTGGCTGTATTCAAAGTTTGGGAAAAACTTTCTGAAAACCGTCATTGCTAAAATTCAAAACCAGGAAGACCTAACAATAACCACCTCTCAAATAGGAGCTCCCACAAGCTGTATTGATCTTGCTCAATTTATATTTGTATTAATAAAAATCAGAGAAAGCAACTATGGGGTCTATCATTTTAGTGCCATGGGGCAAACAACGTGGTATGATTATGCGCTCCAAATAGGAAAACTGTTTAAAGGCTATGATTGTAAAAAGATTGTACCGGTAAGACAATTTAATTCAAAGGCCAAAAGACCCAAATACAGTATATTGGATAATTCAAAAGCATCAAGGATAATCAAGGAGCGGGTGCTTTGGGAGAAAAGAGTAGATGAAACCACCAAACTGTTATTGGTCCAATAAGAAGCCACCATTTATTTAGAATAAATATTAATCGCTATTTTAGCAAACTAAAATTGAAACCATTAGCATTATGTTGAACATAGCCATTCAAGCCTCATTAAAAGCCGGAAAGGCGATAATGGAAGTTTACAATTCGGTAATCGAAGTAGAGTATAAAGATGATAAATCACCCTTAACTGAGGCCGACAAAAGGGCAAATGACATTATCAATACATTTTTGGTCCCGACCGGAACACCAATAATAAGTGAAGAAAACAAACAAACCGATTTTTCCATTAGAGAGAATTGGAAGACGTGTTGGGTAGTAGATCCCGTGGACGGTACAAAAGAGTTCATCAAGCGAAATGGTGAATTTACGGTAAATATAGCCTTGGTTGAAAATGGCAAGCCACAATTTGGGGTTATCTATGTTCCGGCCACAAAGGTTATTTACTTTGCCGATGTTTTGAAAGGTGAAGCTTTTAAAACGGAATTGACATCACATGAGACTTCCGTTGAAGAGGTTCTAAACAAAGCTGTTCCATTGCAACCAAAACAAGGCAATTCAGACCCCATTCAGGTGGTTGGCAGCCGTTCGCACATGAGTCAAGAAACCTTGGATTTTATTGAAGCATTGAAACAAACAGGAAAAGATGTTGAAATTGTTTCCAAAGGCAGTTCGCTCAAGTTCTGTTTGGTGGCTGAAGGGAATGCCGATGTGTATCCCCGTTATGCACCAACAATGGAATGGGATACTGCGGCTGGACAGGCCATTTGTAACGCTGTTGGAATTGAAGTGATTTCAAAAGAAACCAACAAACCACTTTTATATAACAAGGAAAATTTGTTAAACCCTTGGTTTTTAGTGTCAAAATAATGAAGGACATATCCCATAAGCGTCACATTGCGAAGGCCATTACTTGGCGAGCTGTAGGTACAATTGACACGATTGTTTTATCTTGGGTTATTTCAGGCAATCCATTTATTGGTTTAAAGATTGGGTTGGCTGAAGTGGTAACAAAAATGCTTTTGTATTACCTACACGAAAGAATGTGGTTTAAGGCAAAAATACCAGATAGCAACAAAAGGCATTTGTTAAAAACATTAACATGGCGTATTACTGGTACGATTGATACCATGATCTTGGCATGGGCCATATCAGGAGACGTATTGATGGGCTTGAAGATCGGCTTCGCTGAAGTCGTAACAAAAATGCTGTTGTACTATTTGCATGAACATATATGGTATAAGTTTGATTATGGCTTACCGGGAAGAAAACATTAAAACGTTATGAATTTGACCTTAATAATTAGATTAATGTCTACCAAAATGGCACATTGTTTATTACACATGCTTGTTGGCAAAAAGGTCTGATTTTAGAATGACAAAAAGTTTACAGATGAAAGAAGACATCATACCTCACAATTATCAAATTTCAGTTCAGGACAGACGGAAACAAAACCACCACAATTCGTTTTTAATTTGGTTTACAGGCTTATCGGGTTCGGGAAAGTCCACCATAGCAAATGCTTTGGAACTCGAACTACATAAATTAGGGATCAAAACCTATACGCTTGACGGAGATAACATTAGAAAAGGATTAAATAGCGATCTCACCTTTTCCCCAGAACACAGAACTGAAAACATCAGACGAATAGCAGAAGTAGCCCATTTAATGATAGACGCTGGATTGGTTGTTCTGGCAGCATTCGTATCACCCTACAAAAAAGATAGGGAAAACATTAAAAGTATTGTCAAAGATGTTAATTTTGTCGAAGTTTACGTTAATACAAGTATTGAAGAATGTGAACGGCGTGATGTTAAAGGACTTTACAGTAAGGCTAGAGCCGGGGAAATTAAGAACATGACCGGCATTTCAGCACCCTATGAAGCACCTGAACATCCCGATATTGAAATTAAAACCGAAAACGAATCAATTAAAGGCTCTGTAAAAAAGCTTATTGATTTTATAACACCAAAATTGAAACTCAACCATGAGTAAGTATTATTTAAATTATCTGGATGAACTGGAAAGTGAGGCCATTTTTGTGTTGCGTGAAGTTTGGGCGCAGTTCCAAAACCCAGTGATTTTATTTTCCGGAGGGAAGGATTCCATTGTGGTGACCCATTTGGCAAGAAAAGCCTTCTACCCTTCTAAAGTACCATTCGCTTTAATGCATGTGGATACGGGGCACAATTTTCCGGAAACCATCCAATTTAGGGACGATTTGATCAAAGAGTTGGGAGTAAATCTTATTGTGGGCTCTGTTCAGGAATCCATTGATAACGGTCGTGTTGCCGAAGAACGCGGCAAGAATGCCACACGGAATGCATTGCAAACTACCACGCTTTTGGACGCCATCGAAGCCCATAAAGTGGATTGTGCCATTGGTGGCGGAAGGCGCGACGAGGAAAAGGCAAGAGCCAAAGAACGGTTCTTTTCCCACAGGGACGACTTTGGGCAATGGGATCCCAAAAACCAACGCCCCGAGTTGTGGAATCTTTTCAACGGCAAATATTTTGAGGGCGAACATTTTAGGACGTTTCCCATAAGCAACTGGACCGAGATGGACGTTTGGAACTATATCAATAGAGAAAATATTGCTATCCCATCTTTGTATTTTGCCCATGAACGAAAAGTGGTTTGGAGACAAAATTCTTGGATACCCTTTTCGGAGTATTTGATTCTGGAAGAAAAAGAGGAGATCGTGACAAAAAAAATTCGCTTTAGAACATTGGGGGACATTACCATAACAGGCGGTATAGAATCTGATGCGGATACCTTGGAAAAAATAGCATTGGAAGTCTCTGCCATGCGCCAGACCGAGCGTGGTAATCGCAGTGACGACAAACGATCGGAAACGGCCATGGAAGATAGGAAGCGGCAGGGATATTTCTAATTGACACGGATTTCACGGATTTGTACGGATTACACGGATGGGTACGGATTACACGGATTGATGTGGTAAAAAAGATGATATTAGAGAATGGGTAAATTGATTTTTGAAAAAGAAACCTATGATATAATCGGATTGTGTATGAAAGTTCACAAGGGGTTGGGAGCGGGTTTTTTGGAATCGGTTTATCATGAGGCATTGGAGCGAGAGTTTAACCAAGAAGGGATTTCGTTTAAGTCAAAAGAAAAATTACAAGTTTATTATAATGGCGAGACCCTTAATAAATATTTTGTGGCCGATTTTATTTGTTATGACAACATAATTGTCGAGCTAAAGGCTACGACTTTTTTACACAAGGATTTTGAAGCCCAAACAATTAATTATATCAAATCCACAAATTATCCATTGGGATTATTGGTAAATTTTGGACAATCAAGTCTTGTGTGGAAACGATTTATAAATACGAAAGAATAGAATTGCGAATCCAATCCGTGTAATCCGATTTAATTCGTAAAATACTTAAAAAAAATGTTAGACAACAATCAATTATTACGTTTTACAACAGCTGGAAGTGTGGATGACGGAAAAAGCACCTTAATTGGCCGATTATTATACGATTCAAAATCCATATTTGAAGATCAATTGGAGGCCATTGAGTCTACCAGCAAAAAGAAAGGCCATGACGGGGTAGATTTGGCATTATTTACCGATGGCCTTCGTGACGAAAGGGAACAAGGGATTACAATTGACGTAGCCTATAGATATTTTACTACTCCGAAACGCAAATTCATAATAGCTGATACTCCCGGACATATTCAGTACACGCGAAATATGGTTACGGGCGCTTCAACCGCAAATGCCGCCATTATTTTGGTAGATGCCAGACATGGTGTGATTGAACAGACCAAAAGACATACTTTTATAGCATCTTTACTGCAAATTCCCCATGTGATTGTATGCATCAATAAAATGGACCTTGTTGATTATTCTGAGGAGGTTTATAGTAATGTGATTGGCCAGTTTGAAGAGTTTTCTTCCAAAATGCTGGTAAAGGATGTTCAGTTTATTCCTATTAGTGCACTAAAAGGGGATAATGTTGTCAATAGATCCAAAAATATGGATTGGTATCAAGGGGCAACCTTATTGTACACATTGGAGACGATCCATGTGAGCAGTGATATCAATAAAGTGGATGCCCGTTTTCCGGTTCAAACGGTATTAAGGCCACAACGCGAAGGGTTTATTGATTATAGAGGATATGCCGGACGTGTTGCCAGCGGCGTATTTAGGGTTGGTGATGAAGTAACGATTATGCCATCAGGATTTCTTTCTACAATAAAATCCATTGATACGTTTGATGCTACCTTGGAAGAAGCTTACGCCCCGATGTCGGTATCCATGACTTTGGAAGACGATATTGACATAAGTCGAGGTGATATGATTGTGAGACCAAACAACAAACCGGAGGCTGCCCAAGATATTGAAGTCATGCTCTGCTGGTTGGGGAATGATCGGGCCAAACCAAGGGCCAAGTATACCATTAAACATACCACAAACGATCAAAAAGCCATGATCCAGGAAGTGGTTTATAAAATAGATATTAACACACTTGAGCGCAAAGAGGACGACAAGGAACTGGGGATGAACGACATTTCCAAGGTAAAAATACGGACCACAAAACCCTTGATGATCGATCCTTATCGGGAAAACAG
>DASWKU010000191.1:0-2739 GCA_036396455.1 Flavobacteriaceae bacterium | reverse complement strand
AATTATGGATATCAAACAGAAGAAAACCTCATCCCTTTTATGTATGATGACACCTCAGATAAATCTATCGTATTTTATACATATCCTGCTGGTGCCACCACAGGAAACAGTAGCTATCCTAGAACGGAATTACGGGAACAGCAAACACCTGGAAACAATTACAACAATTGGTCACTTACTGAAGGCGGTATTTTAGAAGGCACCCTAAAAATTGATTCTATTTCAGAAGACAACAATAGCAGCAGAACTTACAACAGAACCATTGTCATGCAAATACATGGTATTATTTCGCAAGAAGACATGAATACGTATGGCTTTAGTTCCAACCATGCGCCACCTTTATTAAAAATGATTTGGGATGAAGGGCATATCAAAGCGTACAAAAAAACATTGGTGAATGAATCGACCTCAGGATTGGATTTATATGATGACAGCTCATCAACATGGACAGACATCAGCCATAATTTTGGCTATGTGGGTTTTGATAGTTTTAGTATAAAGATTACTGCAAGAACAGGAAAATTGACTATTAGAGCCAATAACGAAACGCACATTTTTGAAGATGTCAGTTTACAAAAATGGCCTTTTGAAAATTACTTTAAAGCAGGCAATTACCTGGTCTCAACAAATACTGAATCCTTTGCCTATGTCAAATATTATCAATTGAAAGTCTCACATTAATCAAAAATGATGGTGAGATAAATACCAATGAAAATAAAGCGATTGCTTCGCCAGTTCGCTATCGCTCGTGCAATATCATTAAGTTAAGGAATGATATAATAAAACAGCATGCAGATTTTGCAGATTTCAACATATTTTATAATCTTTTTCTGCGAAAATCTGCAAAATCTGCGGGAAAATAAAAGTACAATTCTCTTAACTTAATGACATTGATCGCTCGTGTCCATATTTTGAATTCAGAATAAATAAATAAACGAATAAACAAGAAAGATAAACATATGAAAAAACGCCTTCTTTTTAGCATCCTTTTTACCGCTCTTTCAAGTGCTACGTTCAGTCAGCAAAAGGAATATAAACCTGTTGACTTCCCTGAAGGATATAAAGCACAAATAGATGTGGTCTATACCCAAGTAAACGGTTGGGATGGCCGTATGGATTTGTACACCAATCCAAAATCTGAAATACCAACTCCAGTAGTCATTAATATTCATGGTGGTGGGTGGAACCATGGCGTTAAAGAATCTCAATCCGGCTATGGGTCATTTTTCAAAAATGGCTATGCCGTTGCCAATGTGGAATATCGTTTGGTTGGTGTAGCACCTGCGCCTGCAGCTATTGAAGATGTACGCTGTGCCCTCATTTATTTATACACACATGCCAAGGAATTGAACATTGACACCAATAAAATAGTGATTATGGGTGGTTCTTCGGGCGGACACTTGGCACTCATGGCAGGACTATTGGCAAACGATAAAAAATTTGACACTAATTGCAAGTATGATGGTGACATTAAAGTCGCTGCGATTATAGACAAATACGGTGTTACCGATTTGGTACCACTGAGCAAATGGAAATCAGCAAAAAACTGGTTGGGAAAAGGTTTTGATAATCAAAAATTTACTGAATCTGTTTCGCCTTTGTATTATGTTACAAAAAACAGCCCACCGGTATATATTGTTCATGGCGATGCAGACCCCATTGTACCTTATGACCAATCGGTTTCCCTATACGAAAAATTAAAATCCAACGGTGTGAAATCCAAATTTCTGACCATTGAAGGTGGCAACCATGGAAAATTCACCAAAGAAGAGAAAAGTGACATGAGTAAAGACATGTGGTCTTTCTTAAACGAATTAGGATTGAAATAATCATTAAGTACCAACTAGTATCTAAACTATGACTGGAAGAGTTATAAGTTATGAGTTATGAGTCAAGGTCTAAGGAATAGTTAACCGATTAACCAGAATTCTGAATAAACAAATAAACAATTAAACACAACCCTTTGGACCCAGTGGTTCCCCCCTTCGGGGGTTAGGGGGCTAAATACTTACTAAAACTAAATTATCATGAAAACAAAATTACTATCCGCAGCCATGTTGCTAACAAACATTGTGGTTTTTTCACAAACTACCGTGGCAATTCCAGATCCTGCTTTTGAAGCTTATTTAGAAACGGCGTTTGCAGCCAATATTACACCTGATGGAAGCACAACAGATGGCTCTATTACGTTTACCGACATTAATTTGGTAACAGATATCGACTTACCAACCGCAGGGGTTACCACCGTAACTGATATTACAGGTGTCAAATCTTTTATCAAATTAAAGAACCTTTACGTTCAGGATAATGCCCTTACAGGTACTGTAGATGTGTCTGGTTTAGATAAATTGACCAACTTATATTTTTACAATAATACAGGTGTAACAGCCGTGGATATTTCAGGTTGTAAAGTGATTTATCACATCAAAGGTTATGGTTGTTCACTTGAATCGTTGGATGCCTCTTTGGCCACAACACAATTAACAGATCCATCAAGATTGAGATACGTGTATGTTAATGATAATCTATTAACAAGTATTGATGTTTCTGGAAATACAGGCATTCAAAGATTGGATTGTTTTAATAACAATCTAACGAGTTTAGACATCACAGGATTTACTGCATTAACATATTTACGCTTTCAAAACAATGCGATCACAGGAAATCTTGATGTATCTGGGAATTTAAGTTTAGAGAAATTGGGAGCCTATGGCAATGATTTAACCAACATAGATTTAG
>DASWKU010000190.1:0-18109 GCA_036396455.1 Flavobacteriaceae bacterium | reverse complement strand
TTTGGATAATAAAACCGTATTTTGAACCAGCGATTCATCATAGTACAGGATAGTCTTTTTGGATATTCAGATTAATTTGGTCAAAATTAATTTTTAATGAAGGCCCAAAAAAGTATTATTTTATTTTTAGTGAGCATTATTACATTTTATAGTTGTTTGGCTCAAAACAATGAAACACCTAAAGTGTTTTATTTTGGAAAGAAAATTAATACCGATTCAGGAATTGCCATAAACAACCCTCAACCATACAACAACAATACCGGGTATGGTTTTGATTTCCAGTCGGCTAAAAATGTTAATTTCAATAATGCATCCATAAATGGTAATGGCTCTATTTATTTTTCTGTAAAACTTTCGGAAGGAAATTATAAAATTGATATAACCTTAGGAGGAAGTAAACCCTCTGAAACTACCATAAAGGCAGAATCCAAAAGATTAATGGCTAGAGAAATAAAAGTTGCAGAAAATGATACATCCCATTATTCATTTATTGTTAATGTAAGAACACCAAAAATCAACAATAACCTCAAAATTAATATCAAGGATCGTGAGCTAGACGATTTGAATTGGGATAACAAATTAACTTTGGAATTTTCTGAGCATCCGGCAATTAAAACTATCAGGATTACCCAAATACCACAAATAAGAACATTATTTTTAGCTGGGGATTCCACGGTAACAGACCAAGATTTAGAACCTTGGGCGTCTTGGGGTCAATTTATAACCATGTATTTTGACAATAATATAGTTATTGCCAATTATGCGGCTTCAGGAGCTTCTTTAAGTTCTTTTATAGCAAGAAACCGGTTAGAAAAAATCCTGTCAGTAATGCAACCGGGTGACTATCTCTTTATTGAGTTTGGCCACAATGATGAAAAAATAAAAGGAGAAGGAAATGGAGCTTGGGGATTGTACACAAACTTGCTGAGAGAATTCGTTACAAAATCTAGGGAAAAAGGTGGCATACCTGTTTTGGTGACGCCAACACAGCGAAGGTTTTTTGAAGCCAATGGCAAATTAAAACCCACACATGGAGATTATCCCAATGCCATGCGAAAGGTAGCCATTGACCTGGAAGTCCCTTTAATTGACTTGACCAAAATGACGACCGACATGTATGAAGTTTGGGGTGATGACATCTCTAGAAAAGCATTTGTACAATATCCGGCCAATACATTTCCCGGACAAATTGAAGCCTTAGAAGACAACACCCACTTTAATAGTTTTGGGGCCAATGAAATTGCAAAATGCGTTGTACAAGGAATCAAGGATTTAAATTTGGACATCTCTAAAAACATACGACCAAACATACCATTTTACAACCCCAAAAAACCTGACAACTTTAACAATTGGACCGTGCCAATGAGTACAAGATTTGAAAACAAAAAACCTGACGGCAACTAATACAATATGATAATTAAATCCATAAAAAGAACACAGTGTTCACTACTCTTGGCGTTTACTTTTTTTTCCTTAAATATTACTGCTCAAGAAACCCAAAAAATATACCTGTCTGGCAAGGATTTTAAAAATCCTGTGCAATGGGAATTTTTGTGTACCAATGGCAACCACAGTAAAACATGGAGCACGATAAACGTTCCCTCCAATTGGGAACTGGAAGGCTTTGGCGAATACACGTATGGCCGATGGTATAAAGAATTAAACCAAAAAGAACCCAGTAAAGAAGAAGGGTTTTATAAATATACATTTGACGTTCCCAAAAGCTATAAAGACAAAGATATCACGATTGTTTTTGGTGGCGTTATGACAGATACTGAAGTAAAGATCAATGGAAAGTCTGTAGGAGAAAAGCATCAAGGTGGATTCTATGAATTCAAATATAATATCACCTCTCTCATAAAATTTGGTTCAACCAATCTATTGGAAGTCCATGTTTCAAAACACTCAAATAATGAATCTGTAAATAATGCTGAACGAAAAGCAGATTGGTGGTTGTTTGGTGGTATTTACAGACCCGTTTGGCTGGAAGTTAGCCCAAAAACTTCTATTGAGCATGTGGCCGTTGATGCAAAAATGGACGGCAGTTTAACCGCTAATTTAAAATTAAAAAATATTCCAAGTAACACGAATATAGAAGCCAGCATACGCCCTGTTGGCAGTCATGGAACCTTCCAAACATTTACTTTTCCTGTTGCAAAGAACACTAATAGCCAAACCATTCATGCTACATGGAATGATGTTAAAACCTGGGATCCTGAAAACCCAAATTTATATACCATAACATTTGCCCTTAAAAAAAATGACGACATCCTTCATGTTTACAAAACGAAAATTGGCTTTAGAACATTGGAGTTTCTTAAGAAAGATGGTATTTATGTGAATGGTAAAAAAATCATCATGAAAGGTATTGATCGTCATACCATTTGGCCAGAATCCGGCAGAAGTACAGATAAGGATATCAGCATTATGGATGTTAACCTGATTAAGGATATGAACATGAATGCTGTTAGAGGTCATTATCCACCTGACCCTCATTTTTTGGAAGCATGTGATTCTTTAGGGCTTTTTGTATTGGATGAGCTGGCGGGTTGGCAGAATAGTTACGACACTAAAACCGGAAGCAAACTTATTAAGGAAATGGTCTTAAGGGATGTCAATCATCCTTCCGTAATCATTTGGGATCAAGGGAATGAAGGCGGATGGAATTACGAATTGGATTCCTTATTTCAAGATTTTGATCCTCAAAAAAGGATCGTTATTCACCCGTGGGCCGATTTTAATGGTTGGGATACTCACCATTATCCTACGTTTTTAACTGGGATGCATCGATTTAATAACGGTGAAAACGTGTTTTTCCCTACCGAATTTATGCACGGAACGTATGATAATGGCATTGGAGCGGGATTAGATGATTTTTGGAAGCGTTACAAACAAAGTCCACTTTTTGCAGGTGGTTTTATTTGGGCATTTGTAGATGAAGCTGTTTTAAGAACGGACTGGACAAGAGATCAAAAATACGACTCAAAGGGATCTTTGGCTCCCGATGGTGTTTTAGGTCCACATCGTGAAAAAGAAGGAAGTTTCTATACCGTAAAAGAAGTCTGGTCTCCCATACAATTTGAGCCCAAGCTAATTACGTCAACTTTTGATGGCACGTTTCTCATCAAAAACGACTATATCTTTACCAACCTCAACACCTGTACAATGGAGTACAGCGTGATGAAAACTGAAAAAAACGTTTTATATACAAATGCTAAATCGCAAGTTATAGCTTCAAATCCTATAAAAATACCAACCATTGAACCAGGAGAAACCAGAACAATTCATTTTGATGTGCCAACCAACTTTTTTGAAGGCGATTGGTTAGAAATCACTGCACATGATCAACATGGCAGAGAAATATACACTTGGTCTTGGCCTATTCACAGAGCACCTTATTTTTCCCATAAGTTTTTAAAACAAGATATTGAAAATGAACGTGCAACTGCAATTAAAATGGGGGACGAAATCCGTTTATCCAGTAAAGATGTTCGCTTAAAATTAGACGCTAAGTCTGGAGAAATCATTAGTGTAGAAAACAATAAAGGCCCTATTCCTTTTACAAATGGTCCTAAACCAATTGGCATGAAAGCTAAAGTTGAAGATGTTTCAATAGAGCAAAATAAAGATTTTGTTGTTTGTAACTTCAAATATTCAGGTGGTATTCATTCCATAAAATGGACCCTGTTTAATGATGGACGATTAAAAATGGCCATGATTCTATTAAAAGATGCAGGACGAAGCAATGGTTTTGATGGGGCTTTTTTTGAAGACGCTATCAATCAATTTGGAATCACTTTTGATTTTCCAGAAAATGGAGTGAAATCCATGAAGTGGCTAGGAAACGGTCCTTACCACGTTTGGAAAAACAGAATAAAAGGCACCACGTTTGGTCTTTGGGAGAAAGACTATAACAATACCATAACAGGGGAAAGTTTTGAAAACTTGGTGTATCCGGAGTTTAAAGGTTATCATGCCAATTTAATCGGTGCAAATCTTAAAACCGAAAATGGCAACATTAAATTCTTTAGTGAAAACGACAACCTGTTTTTAAGATTATTCACCCCCGATTTACCAAAAAACGCGCTGGAAGGCTCCCATCCGCAACCTGAATTCCCTGAAGGCAATATTTCATTTATGTATGAAATACCAGCCATGAGGTCATTCAAGCCTTTGGAACAACAAGGTCCGGAAAGTCAACCTACCAACATCAGGATTAAAAGTGGTGACGATGGCATCCCCATGGTTTTATGGTTTGATTTTAGAAACAATTAATTAAAATTTTAAATAATGAAAGTATTAAAGTTTTTAATCATTTTATGTGTATCCATTATACTAACAAATTGCACTCAAAAAAATAGTGTTAAACCTACCGTTTATGCCGTTGGGGATTCCACCGTGAAAAACGGTCAAGGTGATGGGGCCGGTGGCCTTTGGGGTTGGGGCGATTTTATTGGTCGGTTTTTGGATAGTACCAGGGTAACTGTAGAAAATGATGCGTTGGGTGGCACCAGTAGTAGAACCTATCAAGATAAAGGCTTATGGGATACGGTTTACAACAAACTTAAAAAAGGTGATTATGTTTTAATCCAGTTTGGACATAATGATGAAGGCCCATTAAACGACACCATTAGAGCTAGAGGGACCATTAAAGGCATTGGTGATGAAACCGAGGAAATTGATAATATGCTTACCAAAAAGCACGAAATAGTACACTCCTATGGATGGTACATCCGAAAAGTCGTTACAGATGCCAAATCCAAGGGAGCCATTCCAATCATCTGTTCCCCCATTCCTAGAAATGATTGGGAAAACGGCAAAGTGCCCAGAAATGATGAATCTTATGGCTTATGGGCAAAACAAATTGCCGAACAGGAAAATGTTACTTTCATCGATTTGAATGATAGATTGGCTTCGGAAATGGATAAATTGGGAGAGGACAAAGTCACTGGCACCTATTTCTATAAAAGGGATCATACCCATACCTCAGCAAAGGGAGCTGTTTTGGCGGCTTCGTGTATTGTTGACGGATTAAACCAAATAAACAATTCACTTAAAGACTATGTGCTTCCTAATCCTGAAATTACCCTTCCAAAAAAGAAAAGCATCTTTTTAATTGGCGATTCTACTATGTCAAACAGCAAAAACCCAAACGCCCAAGGTTGGGGCGTTGCATTTCCTAAATTTTGTGATACCACACAAGTAACTGTCATTAATAAAGCAAGAGGTGGAAGAAGTAGCAGAACCTTTATTTATGAAGGTTTATGGGATGCTGTAAAACATCAGTTTCAGCCTGGGGATTTTGTGCTGATTCAGTTTGGCCATAATGATGCAGGAAATATTGATAAAATGAAATATAGAGGATCATTAAAAGGTATGGGAGAAGAAACCCAAGAGGTCTTACGGGATAGTGTTACTGAAACGGTTCACACCTATGGATGGTACATGAAAAAAATGATTAGGGAAACCAAAGAAAAAGGCGCAATACCCATTGTATTAAGTTTAACCCCCCGTAACGAATGGCCAGATGGAAAAGTGGAACGCAGAACAGATACCTATGTTAAATGGGCCAAAGAAGCAGCAGAAGCAGAACACGCTTTTTTTATAGATGTAAATGATATTGTGGCAAAAAAATATGAAGCTTTGGGGAAAGAAAACGTCAAGCCGTTCTTTCCACAAGACCATACACATACCAATATAGAAGGTGCTACTTTTGTGGCTTTAGCAGTTGCTGAAACTCTTAAGAAAACCAAGAAAGTTGGTTTGGGAGATTATGTGGAATTGGACAAATAAGGTACGATTGAATATGTTTTGCTTACAATTTAAACCGTTCTGCACTTTATTTTAATGTCCTATAAAAATTAATCCAAGTGAAAGACTTCCTTTAAAGGGATTGCAACTGGGGAATTATCCAGATTCGTTTCCATAATATCTGCCATGTATGCCCACCATTTTTTTACTACAGGATGATTTGGTAAGTATGCCTCATCAAAGTCTTTGCTGATTTTTTGAACAGCAAAAAGAGTTAAGGTATCTTCATCAAGAAAAATACTATAATCCTGTATTCCAGAATCTGAAAGTAACACCTGTAATTCTGGCCAAATTTCATCATGTCGTTTTTTATACTCTTTTTCATACCCAGACTTAAGTTTCATTTTGAAGGCATTTCTAAATGTGTTCATTTTATTTTCATTTAATGATTTTAAGCTTTACATTATTCCAAACCTAAATTTACGTTTTTATCGTCTTTTGAAAATTGATCTTCAAGCAACTTTTTCAATTGGTTAGCTGTTTCTGGATTCTCCATAATCACATTTTTTTTCTCCTCAGGATCAATTTCAATATTAAAAAGTTCATATAATGCAGGCAAATTATCCTTATTTCGTTTTCTGATTATTTTCCAAGGTTTGTGTATTAAACTCTCATGTTTGTGACCACGCACATAAATATCATGGGTGGTTTTTTCTTCAGAATGCAGAATTGATGGCCAAATATTTATTCCTTCAACATGTTCAGGAATTTCTGCATTTATAAGTGATAAGATAGTGGGCATCAAATCCGTTTCAGAGATATAATTATTATTGCCTTGTGGATGTAAATGATTTTTCCAGTATACTACAGCAGGAACCCGAATAGCACCTTCATAATTTGATGTTTTCCAATCGCGTAACGGAAAATTACTCCCAAGTACCGGATTGGGGCCAAATTTACCACCATATTGATCAACCGGATACCAATGTTCCATGGCACCATTATCACTCATAAAAATGACCAGTGTATTCTTATCCAAGCTTTGTTTTTGTAATGTCTCCAAAACCAATCCAATGCTATAATCCAAATGGGACATGGCCGCTGCAAAGTCTATACGGGAGCTATTTTTTATGGTATTTAAATAGGGTGCTTTCCATTTATCTTCTTCCTGTAAAGGAAAATGTGGAGCACTATAAGCTAATTGCACATAAAAATTTTTGGCCGTATCCCGCCTTTTAGTTAGCCATTCAATGGTCTCTCTTGTAATTAAATCGGTAGCATGCCCTTCTTCTGTTATAAATTCGTTATTTCTATACCAACTGGAATCGCCGTTTTTGTATTTATGGTTATATTGATCTATCTGTCCGTGAAGAAAACCGTATGAATAATCAAAACCATAGGCATTTGGCCCACTTGCTATATTTAAACCTAAATGCCATTTACCAAATACTGCACTTTGGTAATTATACTTTTTTAAAGCTTGTGGAAGCGTAACGATGGAATCTGGCAAGCTTAATTTACTTCTTCCACTAATAGGAGCAACAATACCCATTCTGCTGGCTGGCATGCCTGTCAAAATGGAAGCCCGTGAAGGCGAACAGGTTGGGCTAGCATAAAAACGATTGAGTTGCACCCCATTATTTGCCAACCAATCAATATTGGGTGTTTTAATTTCTGAACCATTATAACCCACATCATTCCAACCAGCATCATCGGCAATTATCAGTAGAATATTAACTCCTTTTTCTGCTTTACTGTTTTTTTCTGACGTATTACATGCCGTTAACACTACTATTAAACAATAACAAAAGACATGTTTTAAAAAGATTGTGATACCATTTATTTGCAAAGTCATAACTTATTTTTTAATTACAATCATAATATTGTTCTTGTTTGTTTCTTTGGGAGAAATGATTAAAATTCCATTGTTATATGAATCGTTTTGCATCAAATAAGGTTTTCCGTTCACTGTTATAGATGAAGGTTGTTCCACAAGATGAAACTTTACAAGATAATTTATTTCATTGCCTTTAAATTCTCCTTTTGTGGCATTGATTGTTAATGTAATTTCTTTTTCTGAAACTTGGGACACCATATCGGTTGTGTTAAAATTTCCTTCTTCATATTCCAAGCTTTTTCCATCATCATCATACAAGGTAAATGTACTTGAGGCATTAGGGTACACATCTAAAATCAGCTGTGTAATTTCTTTTTCACCAATATATTGTAATGGCTCTTGTGTTGGAATAATGGCACCCTCTTTTACAAAAATAGGCACTTGGTCAATAGGGCATAAAATATTATAATAGGCTTTTCCTGCAAATGTTTTTCCAGTCCAGTAATTGGTCCAAAGGCCTTTTGGCAAATAGACCACTCTGGTTTGGGCTCCTTTTTCGGTTACAGGACAAATCATCAAACTTTCACCCAACATGTATTGATCAGTAATATTATAAACGTTTTCATCATCTTGATTAGATAATACCAAGGCCCGCATCAATGGAGTTCCTTTTTGATGGTTTTCAAAGGAATAGCTATATAAATATGGCATTAAACCATAACGTAAATCATCATACTGCTTAAAAATACGTAAGGCTTCTTCACCGTAATTCCAAGGTTCTTTGTAGTTAGGGTGATCCATCCCAAACAAATGGGCTATAGGGCTCAACAACCCAAATTGGCACCAACGAATGTATAATTCTGGATCTGCTACGTGCTCAAAACCACCCATACAATGTGCCCAATTTCCAACACCTGAAAGACCAATGTTCAATCCGGCCTTGATTACAGGTTCAAAATATTGCCATTCACTTGGCCAATCGCCCGCAAAAATAAAGGGATATCGCTGTATTCCCGCAAACCCTTCACGGGTATTGTTCATACCCCTCATTTTATTGTACTCTTGAAATTTTTCATAAGCTGCTTTAGCATAAGCTAAGGGAAACACATTGTGCAACGATTTAATTTCTTCTCCTTGAGGCCCAGTTTTATCACTTTCGTTAGCCTTTCGTCCAAATGCACTACCTTCATCTGTTTTTAAGAACATGGCACCTTGGTCTGCAACACGCTTAACACCATAATCAAACCACCAGTCCACTGCCTTTTGGTCAAAAAAGTTAACAAATTCACCGGGATTATTCTTTTCGGGGTATACAAAACCTTTTTCTCTAGCTTCATCCAATAGCCTTAATGTTTTACCATTATCAAATCTTGGTCTTAAGTGAAGACCTACCATATTTAAATGTAAGGCGTATAAATCTGAAAACATTTTTTTTGGGTCATGAAATGTTTCACGCCATTCAAATGATGTGGCGCCTTTTCCACCGTTTTCACCAAAAATCCGCCATGTTGAATCTAAATGCAGAACATCCAACGGAATTTGCAAATCCCTGAATTTTTTAGCTAGGTTAACCACATAATCTGTTGACGTTTCTTCTTCATGTCCCCAAGTCCCTCCACTGTAAGTGCCTACTTGCAACCCTAAAGCAAACTTTGGCAATAAAGGTGATTTTCCAGTTATAGAGGTATAGCCATCTAAAATAGTAGTAAACGTTGGCCCATAAATAAAATAGTAATCCAATTCTCCTCCTTCTGCTTGGAAACTATAGGTTTTTGGATTACTTGATCCCATATCCCAAGTAGTTGGATATGCATTATGAAAAAAGATTCCGTAGCCTTTTGTACTCATAAAAAATGGAACCGGACTATAGTTTGCTTCCAAAACATTATACGCTCCAATAATATGAGGCATCCCTATACCCCTGCCAACATCCAATCTTACTTTTTTGCCTCTTCTATCCAAAAAATCCATCCGTTCCCCAAAACCAAAAAAGTGCTCATCTGCTTGTAATTGTTTAACAGAACCAACTGTTTTGTTGTCTTGAAAAGAGCCTATACCAATATCAGAAAATAATACGTCTCCTTGTTTATTGAGGATTTTGATGCCAAATGGTTGTTTTTGAATATCCAACTGTAAGGCTTCGGTTGTAATCTTGATATCTTTTGCGGTGTCATTTAAATCATACGATACTGAATCCCAGTTGTATTTAGAAACCATCCAATGCTCATTGTCTTCAAATTTTCCATTCCAACGTGTTCTGAACCTCACTATTGACGGTGAGCAAAACTCAATAATTAAAGAAGCATTTTCAGTTGACAATTTAAGTTCATTCCCTTTTTTATAAACCACTTTTTCAAAATTACCCATATATTTTTGGGCGTGGACAGTCTCAATTAAAGACAAAATGAGACAAGAAAAAATTAAAAAATTATACTTCATTATAATTGAGTTAAACCAATTGATTTTCAAAGATATTTATTTACTATTCTATTAGTGTCCTGTGCTATACTGAACCTTAATTATATTATAAAAAGCGCTACGGTAAAATTTTTACCATAGCGCCATATTAACTAAAAAACTAACTATTTACTAATTATAACTAATATCCTGGATTTTGTTTCAACTTTGGATTGGCTCCTATAGCTGTTGTTGGTATCGGAAAAATTGTTCTGTAAGACTCTGAAGGCTCTTTAAATTCCCATGCATCACCAAATTTCCCAAAACGGATTAAATCTCTTCTTCGTTGCATTTCAAAAGCCAATTCTCTACCTCTTTCGTCTAAAATATCATCAAGAGTTACTGATGCTAGGTCTGGAGCATTACTTCTGTTCCTAATTTGGTTAACAATAGGCAATGCTAAACCTGGATTACCTTGTCTGACCAATGCTTCTGCCTTAATTAATAAAACATCTGCATATCTAATAAAAGCTATATCATTACCCGCATTTCCTCCATTTGTATTGGGGTCTAAGCCCCATTTTACCCATTTTAGGCCAGCATTCATTGGTTGTAAACGAATTCCTGTTGCCGGAATGATCTCATAGGGGACAGGCCCTTCCGTAGAGACACCTGGGACATATAACTTAGAATTATTATCAGGTACTATTCGTTCTACCATTACGGTTTCACCATTTCTAGGATCTATTAAATTACCATAAGGAATAATAAGGTTTTTTCTGTCATCGCCATCTTCATACAATGCTAAAACAGATGGTCTTGTTCCAAATCCGTTTTGCGGTGTATATGGTAAACCAAATAAACCACCTTGGATTCCTGGAAGTACTTTTTGCACTAAAGGGTGTCCAATTCCTCCCGCAATATCAGGTGAGTAAACGGCTCCGAATATAAACTCGGCATTATTATCATTGTTATAAACAAAATTGTCAAAGTAATTTGGAAGTAAGCTATATACTCCTGAATTTATAACCAAGTCAGCATATTCTATAGCTTTGGCATTTTGCTCTGTCCCTGTATAGATTTCAGCATTTAAATAAATAGTCGCTAATAAAGCTTGCGCAGCCTCTTTTGTAAACCTACCGTAATAACCATTACCTGCTTCAGCTTTTGTTGGCAAATCTGCGGTGGCAGCTATTAATTCAGATGTCACAAAATCAAATACTTCGGCTCTTGTATTTTGCTCAGGTAAGTTTAAAGGATCTACTTTAGGTAATGTAAAGATTGGCACGTTACCAAACAAATCCATTAAAAAGAAGTAGGCATATGCACGTAAAGAATGTAACTCTGCGAGAGGACCAGCAACTTCATCTTCAGGCAAAGCAGATCCTTCTAGTGATGCAATAAGCGCATTTGTTTGGCCTACCGTTCTAAAGTAAGAATCCCATGTCCCAGCAATGTAAGAGTGGCTTGGTGTCCATGTATGCTCCATTAATTCCGCAAAGCTAGCGCCTCCCCACCAACCTTGGATTTTTTCATGCACAACGACCTGATCTCCCGGAAGCTCCAAACATCTATATTCAACTCCCATGCCTGTAGTAGCAGCAAAGTTTCTGTATATCCCTGAAAGAGAGGAAAGAACCTGTGCTTCGTTGGAATAAAAAGTCTCGGGCGTGTATATTGAATATACATCTTCTTCAAGACTACATCCTGATAAAATTACCATAATACAGCATACGCTAAGTAATTTTGTTTTTGTTTTTAATTTCTGAATACTTTTCATACGATATTTTCTTTATATTTTAACAATTTTTTATTTAAAATGTTATACTTGTTCCTAATTGGAAAGTTTGTGGTCTTGGATAAACCAGATAGTCTATTCCTACAGATCTCGTTTGAACTTCAGGATCGAAACCTGAATAGCCAGTTATTACAAACAAGTTGGTTGCTGTAAAATAAACTCTAGCTTTTTTAAGAAAACCAACCCTGTTCACATCAAAGTTATAGCCAATAGTTAAATTGTCCAATCTTAAATAGCTGCCATCTTCTATCCATTGTGATGAATACTGCGCTGTCTGTGTTCTACTTGCCCCAGTAGTTAAAGCAGATTTAAGAACATTGACACCTGGTGTTTGACTTACATAAGAAAACTCCGCCCTAGTATTGTTGTATATATCATTACCAACAACACCTCTAAAATTCATAGTAAGGTCAAAATTCTTGTAGTTAAAAGTATTATTAAACCCAAATGTCCAATCAGGGTTTGCATCTCCAATTACAACCTCATCTGCACCGTCTGTACCGTCCTCATCAAGATATGTTTCCAAACCATTGGCATCATAACCAGTAAATTTCCATCCATAGAAAGTGTTTAATGGAAGTCCTGGTTTTATTATTTTTGTAAGCGCATTATTCCCCACAACCCCTGAACCACTAGAAGTTCTTATTTCGTCTCTTTGAAAGTTTTCATTTGAAAGCGAAATGACTTCGTTTTTGTTTGTAGCAAAGTTTAGGTTTGCCGACCATTTTAGATTTCCTGAATCTATTAGATCAGCATTCAAATTCAATTCAAACCCTTTATTTTCAACTTCTCCAACGTTCGCCCATTGTGTTGGAACAACTGATGGTGCTGCTGTAGAAAACTCCAATAGTAAATCTGATGTTTTCTTTATATAATAATCCATTGACCCAGAAATGCGTTGATCAAACAACCCAAAATCAAGACCCAAATTCAGCTGGCTAGTTTCCTCCCATTTCAAATCTGGATTAGGGAAATTTGTAGGTAGCACACTAGGTATCGCTTGACCACCGAAAACATAAATTGCCGAACCAGCTATTGAAAGTTGTTCCCTATATAAATTATTGGGTATTTCTTGATTACCGGTAATACCATACCCTACTCTTAATTTTAAATTACTGATTTTTGAGTTTGCCATAAAATCTTCGTCAGCCATATTCCAAGCCAAAGCACCTGATGGGAACGTGCCCCATTTATTATTAGCGCCAAATCTACTGGAACCATCACGTCTTAACGTAAAAGTGAGGAGATATTTATCTTTAAATTTATAATTAATGCGACCATAATAAGAAGACAAACGATTAGCATCTTTAAAAGACGTATTAGATTGGACAGTACCTGATTGAATCAAGTTCCATTGTGTAGCATCCGATACAAAATTATTTGCAGATGTAAATGTATTTTCAGTTACAAAGCGTTGATACGAATATCCTGCCAAAACAGTAATAAAATTGTCGTCGTTTATTTGCTTTTCATAGGTAAGGTTTGTTTCCGCCAGCATGTTTGTGTTTTTGTATTTATTAATAGAGCCAAAACCTCCTTGACCTTCCCCTGCTGGGTGGGTTGAAGGAATATAGTTAAACCTACTAACGTTTTCACTTGAATGTCCAATATTGGTTGATAATTTAAGTCCGTCAATTATTTCAAATGAAGCATCTAAATTACCCAAAAACAAAGAGGTATCACTTTCATCGGTAACGTCAACCCAAGAAACAGGGTTTATCCTTAATGCACCAATTTGATAATAAGAACCATCGGCATTCCTAACGGGTAAGGTTGGTGCCCAACGCAGCGCATCTTTTAATATGTTACCTCCCTCATCTGCAATATTTGAATTCAGAGCTGCCCTTTGATCATCTAAATTTGCGTAAGTTAAATTTACTCCAATTTTCAATCTCCCATCAATTGTGGTGTGGTTTGCATTTAACCGGCCAGTATATTTTTTAAGTTCAGAATTCAATAAAATACCCTCTTGGTTATTGTATCCTAAAGATCCCGTAACATTTGTAGACTCAGAACCACCGGCAAAGGAAATGTTGTGGTTTTGGGTAATCGCAGCTCTAAAAACTTCCTTTTGCCAATTGGTATTGACTCCTTGATCAGAAAATGGGAGATCGTTACTGGTTGCATAATCTCTGTACTCATCTGCTGATAAGAAAGGTAGGTATTCAGGTACACTTGAAATTCCTACGTAAGAGTCATAAGTAATGAAATCTGCATATTTCCCTTTATTTTTAGTTGTAATTACTATGACCCCATTAGCACCTCTTGACCCATAAATAGCTGTTGCAGAAGCGTCTTTTAAAACATCAATACTTTCAATGTCTGCAGGATTTATTAAACTTAATGGATTAATAGCTTCTTCGGATAGTGGTGAAGATCCTGAAGTAGCCACTCGTATTTGGTTATTTGCACTTCCAAATTGTAAAGGCACACCATCTATCACATAAAGCGGATCGTTACCAGCTGAAATTGAACTTGTACCTCTAATCCTAACTGTAGAAGATGCCCCTGGCCGTCCACTACTTTGAACAATATTCACGCCGGCTATTTTACCTTGCAACAATTGCTCAGGAGTCACTGGTAATGCGTCAATAAAATTTTCAGATTTAATAGATGCCACAGCCCCAGTTACATCTTTTCGCTTTTGGGTTCCATATCCTATCACTACAACTTCATCCAATTGTGAGTTGTCAGCTTCTAGAGATACGTTATAGGAATTATTATTTCCTATCTCAATTTCTTTTGTCTTAAAACCTATATAAGAGAAAACAAGTATTTCACCTGGGGATACAGAAATACTGTAATTCCCATCAAAATCGGTACTTGTTCCCCTTTGTGATCCCTTAACAATAACGTTAACTCCCGGTAAGGGAAGATTTGAAAGGTCTGTTACCGTTCCCGAGACCTTTCTTTCCTGAGCATATCCAGATGTACACATAAATACATACACGGCTATGCCCAATAAAAAAATAATTCTGCTTTTCATATAATATTTGGTTTAGTAATTGTTAGTGATTAATTATTCCAAATCTATTTAGAAAAGTATAGATGAGTGTCCTGCTCTTTCCTGCTAATATTCAGTAAGTTATAATTTTTTTTGTTTTTTTTAACTTAAGTCACTGTATTACAACAAGATAGTTTTAACAAAAAATTAATGAAAAAAGTAATCGATTGCATTTTGAAAATGATAATGTTATTTAACGTTTTTTATCTGATACTCATGCTTGTTGTTTTTTCAGGCAATTTGTAAATAAATACAGAAATCACCCATAATTTAAATTCAACAGGATGCTACAGGATAGCATTTATGATGTGTGGTTTTATATTTACTGAAAATTATATCTAACTGCCTTAATATTAAGTCATATGAAAATTTTAAAAACAGCTTTGGTCTGCCTGATTGCAGTTTGCCTATCTTGTAAAAACAAACAATCTAAGTTAGCTGTAAATAATGAAAAAAGTAGAAGTGAAGAACAACTGCCTATTATGGAAACAGGTAAAGAGAGTTCTATAGCAAGCGCTTGGGTAGATTCTGAAACGGGTCATGTGATAAAAAAAATTGTCAATAGAGACGGTGACAATAAAAGTTTCTATTTTCACAACAATCCTTTTTTAAAATCAGAAGACGGCAACAGCGATTTAATGATTTTCTCTGGACATACAGAAACAGACAATCAGTTTTTTTCTGTCAATTTAAAAACAAAAAGCATAGACCAGATTACCACAAAAAAGGGCAATAAAAGAGGTGAGATTCTTGGCAAAAAAACACGAAAAGTATTTTATATGGTACGAGACAGTGTGTTCGCAACCCATGTTGATACCCATAACACAGAGTTTATCTACAAATTCAGTAATGATGTCATAGGGTCTGTCACCAGTTTAAATGCAGATGAAACTTTGTTGGGTGGTGCTTTGATAACAAAAGAAGAAAACGATATCTTTAAAAAAAATCCAAAAAAATCAGATTACTTTAACAAAATCTATGAGGCCAAACTTAAAAGAAGCCTTATTACAATTAATGTAAGTACAAAAGAATTAAACAATATATATTCTGAAAACGCCTGGTTAAACCATATTCAATTTTCCCCTACAGATCCAGATTTGTTAATGTATTGTCATGAAGGCCCTTGGCATAAAGTGGACCGTATTTGGAATATCAATGTTAAAACAAGAAAGACACAATTAATGCACAAAAGAACTGTTGATAGAGAAATTGCCGGTCATGAGTTTTTTAGTCCAGACGGAAAAACCATTTGGTTTGACCTGCAAATTCCCAGAGGAGAAACGTTTTATCTGGCCGGCAAACATTTAGATACCGGTGAGGAAACAAGATATACCTTAAAACGAGATGAATGGTCCATTCATTTTAATATCGCTCCAAATATGAAAACCTTTGCAGGCGATGGTGGTGATGAAGGACAAGTAGCACATGCCAAAAATGGACGATGGATTTATCATTTTACACCAAAAGGAGATAGTTTAGCCTCTGAAAAATTAGTGAATATGAAAAACCATGATTACGGCTTAGAACCAAATGTGCACTTTTCTCCAGATGGAAAACAAATCATTTTTAGAGCAAATTTTGAAGGAAACACTCAAATATATGCTGTAGATTTTCAAAAACGAGATTAATTTATAAGCATGACAAGAAAGACTTTAATTGTTTTAGGTATTTTAATGCTGGCATGCGCTGATGCTCAAAAAAGCCCTGTTCAAGATGATACAATTATTCCTAAAATAACATCCCAAACAAAACCTTGGACACGTTGGTGGTGGATGGGAAGTGCTGTTGATAAACCAAACATCAAGGCGAGCTTAATAGATTTTCATAAAGCCGGTATTGGTGGTGTAGAAATAACGCCCATTTACGGTGTTAAAGGACAAGAAGACCATTTTATTGATTATTTATCGCCTAAATGGATAGACATGTTAGGCTATACCATTACAGTAGCCGATAGTTTAGGTATGCAGGTTGATATGGTTTTAGGCACAGGCTGGCCTTATGGTGGTCCACAAGTTACTGCTAACCATGCGGCAACAAAATTATTGGTTGAAACTTATGAAGTAAAAAAAGGTGAAACTTTCAATAAAGAAATTGTTGCAAAAAACGATAAAAACAAAGACATCGCTCAACTATTAAATGTATTGGCTTATGGCAGCGACTCATCATATATAGATTTAACGCCAAATTTAAAAGAAAACCATTTGGAGTGGAAAGCAACAAATACCAATTACACCATTTATGCTGTTTTTGCTGGTAAAACTGGGCAACAGGTTAAACGTGCTGCTCCTGGCGGAAACGGATTTACCTTAGACCACTATTCCTCTGAAGCTTTATTCACATACACTGAACCTTTTAATAAAGCACTTAAAGATTTTCAAGGTAAATTACGAGCTATTTTTAACGACAGTTACGAAGTATATGGTACCGATTTTACGCCGCTGTTTTTTGGTGAATTTGAATCACGTCGAGGCTACGATTTAAAGCCCTATTTACCACAATTGTTAGATAATGAAGACACCGAAATTGGCAACAGATTAAAAAGCGATTACAGGGAGACCATATCAGATTTACTATTAAACAAATTTGACATGCCTTGGACAAATTGGGCACATTTTAAAAACTTTAAAACCAAGTTACAGGCACATGGGTCGCCCGGGAATTTAATAGATCTATACGCTTCTGCCGATATTCCTGAATGTGAAACTTTTGGCTCCATGCCTTACGATATTCCGGGGTTTAGACGCAAACAGGAAGATATTAGAGAAGGCGATGCCGACCCTGTAATGCTGAAGTTTTCATCATCGGCAGCACATATTTCAGGCAAACCTTTAACCTCATCCGAAACCTTTACTTGGTTACGTGACCACTTTAAAACAGCTTTATCGCAATGCAAACCCGAAGTTGAAGATTTACTTTTAAACGGTATAAACCATGTGTTCTTACATGGCTCAACCTACTCGCCAAAACAAGCCGAATGGCCGGGATGGAAATTCTATGCTTCGGTTAATTTTAATGCTACCAATACCATTTGGGAAGATGTGCCTTCACTGTTTTCTTATATAGCGAACTGCCAATCGATGCTTCAATCGGGAAAACCAGATAATGAAACTTTATTGTATTGGCCTATTTACGATACTTGGGATAAGAATTTTGAAGGAAACTTGTTTTTCCAATTTAAAATCCACTCTTTAGATGAATGGTTGCACGATACACCATTTTACAACACAACAAAAAAATTAATGGGTAACGGCTATGGCGTCGATTTTATTTCCGATAATTTTATTTCACAAGCAACTTTTAAAGACGGACTTATTGTGCTACC
>DASWKU010000189.1:0-1772 GCA_036396455.1 Flavobacteriaceae bacterium | reverse complement strand
GATTTGGACGCAGCGACATTAAATGTCATTGAAAAAGGAAAGCGTAATGTTGAAATCTTAAAACAGGCACAAAACGATCCATTTACAGTTGAAGATCAAACCGCTATTATTTATGTGGGATCTAAAAACTTGTTGAGGGATGTTCCTGTAGAAAAAGTGAAAGAGTTTGAAACCGATTATTTGGAACTTTTAAGAGCAAAACACAGTGATGTTTTGGCTACTTTAAAAGCAGGTAAACTTACTGATGAAGTAACGGATATTTTGACCAACGTGGCAAAAGATTTATCGGGAAGATATAGAAGCTAATTCAGAATTCTGAATGTAGGATTCAGAATTATCCAATTACTAATAACTGGAGGAGTGAGGAGTTATAAAGAGAGTGGAAATGTAATAGTGGATAAGAGTTTTTATTTCGCTTGTGATATTGTCGTTTATTCTGAAAAGCTCAAAGAAAAACGTTTTTTTGAAATAGCAAATCAATTGTTAAAATCAGGTACCAGCATAGGTGCTAATGTGAGAGAGTCTCAAAGAGGTGTTAGTCAAAAGATTTTAAAAATAAATTAGGAATTGCTCTTAAAGAAGCAGACGAGACATCCTTTTGGTTGGACGTTATTGAAGAAACAAATATTCATGAAGTCCCTTCAAAATTAAGGGAAGATTGTGAAGTCCTTATTAGGCTTTTGGTTTCAATAATCAAGAATTCATAATTCATAATCCATAATTTGAAAAATGGCAAACTTAAAAGAAATACGCAACAGGATAGCATCGGTGTCTTCAACAATGCAGATTACCAGTGCCATGAAAATGGTATCTGCTGCAAAATTAAAGAAGGCCCAGGACGCCATTACGGCAATGCGGCCTTATGCCAATAAGTTGACAGAACTTTTACAAAGTTTAAGTGCGACGTTAGATGCCGATTCTGGCAGCAAATTTTCAACCCAAAGAGACATTAAAAAAGTGCTTATCGTAGCCGTTACATCAAACAGAGGGTTGTGTGGGGCATTTAATTCAAATATCATTAAGGAAGTTGCTAAATTAACATCTCAAAAATTTGGCAATCAAGAAGTGTATTATTTAGCCATAGGAAAAAAAGCGAATGATGCCTTTAAAAAGACCAATCGTGTTATTGCCAATAAAAGTAGCGTTTATGACGATTTGACTTTTGATAACGTCGCTGAAATTGCCGAACTGTTGATGGATAAATTTGTTGCAGGCGAGTTTGATAAAATCGAAATCGTATATAACAAATTTAAAAATGCGGCAACCCAAGAATTAATGACCGAACAGTTTTTGCCAATCGTTCCAATTGAAGGTAATGCCAATCTAAATTTGGATTATATTTTTGAACCGTCCAAAGCTGAAATTGTTGAACAGTTAATTCCTAAGTCATTAAAGACACAGTTATACAAAAGTATAAGGGATTCTTTTGCCAGTGAGCACGGAGCACGTATGACCGCGATGCACAAGGCAACCGACAACGCTACAGAATTGAGAGACCAATTAAAACTGACTTACAACAAAGCACGTCAGGCATCCATTACAAATGAAATATTGGAAATTGTTGGAGGGGCAGAAGCTTTGAGCAACTAAAAATCTGTTGTCATGCCGTCCCGATGGCTATCACAGGATGGTTTCAGCATCTCATTATAAAATATCGATCCCGCTATTTGGCGGGATTTTTTTATGGCATACCTATTGATTTTGTACTTTTATAAATCTAAAGATTAGAACCAATGAAAGGTATTAAAACAATCATTTTTTCAATAATCGGG
>DASWKU010000188.1:0-2481 GCA_036396455.1 Flavobacteriaceae bacterium | reverse complement strand
TTCAGGAGTATTTCATCAAAAATAAGGTCCGTAATTTTTATTCGGTATCCATTTCGGGGTATCATATCGCCGAAGCAGGTGCCAACCCCATCACACAATTGGCATTGACCCTCTCCAACGGATTCACATACGTGGAGTATTACCTTTCAAGAGGCATGGATATCAATAAGTTCGGTCCCAACCTTTCCTTCTTTTTCTCCAACGGTATCGGCGCAGAATATGCCGTTATAGGTCGGGTGGCCCGTAAAATTTGGGCCAAGGCCATGAAATATAAATACGGTGCCAATGAACGGACCCAAATGCTCAAGTATCACATTCAGACCTCCGGTCGAAGTTTGCATGCCCAGGAAATAGATTTTAATGATATTCGCACCACCCTTCAGGCGCTGTATGCTATTTACGATAATTGCAATTCGTTGCACACCAACGCTTATGATGAAGCCATTACCACACCCACTGAGGAATCGGTGCGACGGGCGATGGCCATTCAACTCATCATCAATAAAGAACTGGGATTGGCCAAAAACGAAAACCCAATGCAAGGCTCGTTTATTATTGAGGAACTCACCGATTTGGTTGAAGAAGCTGTGCTTTTGGAATTTGACAGGATAACGGAACGTGGCGGTGTTTTGGGTGCCATGGAAACCATGTACCAACGCAGTAAAATCCAAGAAGAAAGCTTGTATTATGAAACCTTAAAGCACAATGGAATGTATCCCATTATCGGAGTCAATACGTTTTTGAGCAGTAAAGGTTCACCTACCATTTTACCTGTAGAGGTGATTCGCGCCACGGAAGAAGAAAAACAAGTGCAGATCAAGACCTTGAAGCATCTTCACAAGGCCAATGATACGAAAGTATTGCTAAAGGACTTACAGCAAAAAGCCATTCATAACGACAATATTTTTGAAGCTTTAATGGAAGCTTGTAAGGTCTGTTCTCTAGGTCAAATTACCAATGCTTTGTTTGAAGTTGGTGGGCAGTACCGGAGGAATATGTAAGCAGAGAACCATTTTTTCTGAAAAAAATTGGTTGGGGCAGGTCGCTCAGTTGGGGCAGGTCGCGACCTGTCCGTACATCATCCCGATAATAAAAATCATTTTGATAGAAATGAAAGCATTCAATTAAATGCCTATGGTTTGATTGTTCAGGAAAGGATTGTGTGGTTGGGTCTGCAATATGAATATATCGAAATCCATAATTATGTTGTGATGCCAAATCATATTCATTTAATAATAGAAATTGATAGTTTAAGAGTTGAGGGAAAAGCGATTAAGATTAAATCCTTATCAAGCTTGATGGGTGCTTTAAAAACAACATCGTCCAAATTGATTCATGAAGCAGGCTTATTGCCGTTTGCTTGGCAGCGTTCATTTCACGATCATATTATAAGAAGCGACAGGGCTTATCAAAACATCAGTAACTATATAGATTTAAATCCTCAAAAATGGTCTCAGGATGTTTTATTTGAATCTGTTTAAAATAATTCCAACTGTGTGGGTTGTGGTTCTTTGGGCAATTCTACTTTGCCCCAAAAGTTCATGATGTTGCCAAATTGCTTGTCGGTTATTCTCAAGATGCTCACTTTACCCAAAGGCGGCAATAATTTTTTAATACGTTTTTCGTGCGCATCGGCACTTTCGCCACTGGCGCAATGGCGCATATAAACAGAATATTGCATCATTGTAAAACCATCTTTAATGAGATTCTTTCTAAAACCCGCCGCGATCTTTCGGTCTTTTGCCGTGTCGGTAGGTAAATCAAAAAATACAAATAGCCACATAATCCTATAACCGTTTAATTCCATAATTTCGGATATTTTATCTTCTTTCTTTTTCTGATGAAGCACTGTTGCAAGGAACTGGCCGTTTTTTGAAGGGCCACCATTAATGGGCTCATCTCGTTTTTAAAATAGACGGTCAGTGTCAATATTTGGAGCAGTGCTGATTTTATTTCCGTGTTGAGTTCTTGCTCATCATAGTGCTGCATGATCGTGTGTACAGCCTCATCAACAAAGGGCCTGAAAGGTTCCATAATGTCATCGGCCAGGGCGAAGGCATTGTATTTGCTTTTATGGTGGATGCCCAAGGCGTTCAACAGTCCACTTCCTGATAAAGCTCTTGCCACGGCAGCTCTTAAAACGGCATAGCCATAGTTTAAAAAGTTATTGGGATAATCTCCAAAACGTTCCCGTTTAAACCCTTGTTCAAAAAACGATTTCCAATAAAAATTGGCGGTCACAGCTTCCATATTCGAGGTATCGCCACTTAACACTTTACTTGCCAAAAATTTAAAATTGTTTTTTGCTCCCGTTACTTTTTGTAAAAGCAAACCTTGATTTTTTATTGGTCTCATTCGTTAGTTAAAACTATGCACTTTAGTGCAAGACTTTTAGTTGCTACCCAGTTTTGTATCTTTGAATTATGAAAGAACAAAGGCGAATGGGTCATACAGTTTCTTGGTTGACAGCTCACATAGTTT
>DASWKU010000187.1:0-9772 GCA_036396455.1 Flavobacteriaceae bacterium | reverse complement strand
TGAATACAATCCTATTGATGACGGACAGTTTAAACAGGCCAATGCCCAAGCCATTGATATGTATAAATCCATGTTGGAAAAACACCACATTACAGTAACCATAAGACGTTCACGAGGTAAAGATATAGACGCTGCCTGTGGTCAATTGGCCAATAAGAGTTAAAACATTATTATAAAATAATTTTCTTTCGCATGACTGCATTGGTACTGCTATCAATCAATTCAATAACATAAATACCTTTGGAGACCGTATTGGCTTCAACAACATAAGAATGGCCAGTAGTATCCCCTTTTAACACCAGTTGGCCAGTTAAAGAAAACACGTTATATTGGGTACGTTCGGGCAAATTGTAAAGGCCAATGCTTTTGTTTAGGGACACAATTTTAACTTTGGCAAGTTCATTATTACCTATTGCCAAAGTTTTTTGCCCCGCATTAATGGACTCGTCAGGTGTAGCGTTATAGGCATAATCTTTGATGACCCAAGTGTCTCCAGAAGTGCCAACAGACATTCTCGCCCAGCCATAATGAGTGTCACTACCAATTTTAAAACGCAAGCCTAAATATTTATCGGCAACATTTACCCAATGGCCACGGGCACCTGAATCGTAATTTAAGTCTTGGACTCCCGTAAAATAACCATTGTCAAACCAAGAGCCACCTGCAGAATTTGAAATAACCGCTCCACTGTTCAATGCATAAGGAAACACATAAGTAGTTCCAGAAAGCGGATTAAAATCTCCCAACACTTCATTATTGGCCACAAGAGGTTTGATTCTTAAATCTTTGGTACTGTGAATAAAAATTTCAAAGTCATCTACGCCGTCACTTAAGGTGCCATCTGAATTTACATTTAGCAAATAGGACCCCATACCTTGATTGTGGTCTGGATCGATATCGGTATATACAATTTGGCCATCAGCTTCTGCTATCCCAGCAAGGGCGAGAGACAGGGTCCCGTATTGCGTCAGACGTTTGGAAAGTAGGTTTTGAGTAGTTTTTTTCATTTTACAGAGATTAAAATCCACTTTTGTTTTGCATTACAGGTTAATGCAAATTATATTTAGGACTAAAAATATTGATTATTATATAATAAAACAAATTAAAATGGGAATTAGACCTAGCAAAAGCAACAATAGAAAAGACCTTAATTTTAAAATTACTGAAAAGGGCTCTCTCGGTCTATTGGCCTATGGCGATATCGGATTGCGGGAATGGCGAAAGGTAAAGAAGGAATTTTATAAAAAAGATTCTGAATGAGCAAAAAAGTACTGTTGATTGGTTGGGATGCCGCCGATTGGAAACTCATTTGGCCCCTTATTGCCAAAGGGCAAATGCCAGCATTGAAACGGCTCATTGAAAAAGGAGTGTATGGAAATATGGGAACCATGGATCCACCATATTCCCCAATGTTATGGTCTTCTGTTGCTACAGGAAAAACCCCAGATAAGCATGGGGTTCATGGTTTTATAGAGATCATGCCCAATATGAAAGGTATAAGGCCGGTAACTGTAAATTCTAGAAAAGCCAAGGCCTTATGGAACATTTTGCACCACGAAGGCTACAAAAGCAATGTGGTGGGTTGGTGGCCCAGTTTTCCGGCCGAACCTATCAATGGTACTGTGGTTTCTGATAAATTTCAAAAAGTAAATAAAGACCCCAAGACCAAAAGTCCAATAGTAAAAGGGACCATTCATCCCGAAGCTTTAACCAAGGAAATTCATGATTTAAGGATGTTCCCTTGGGAAATAACCGAAGCACATATTTTGCCCTTTATACCAAATGCTGCGCAAATAGATCAGGAAAAAGATCAAGGTTTGCAGTCCTTTGCCAAGATTATGGCTGAAAACACCTCGGTTCATGCCGCTTCAACTTATGTGATGCGTGAAAAGGAATGGGATTTTATGGCCATTTATTACGACCTGATCGATCATTTTTGCCACGCCTTCATGAAGTTTCACCCGCCTAAGCAAAGGGCAGTTCCTCAAAATTTGTTTGAGATTTATAAAGATGCCGTGGTGAGTGCTTATCGTTATCAAGATATGATGCTTGAACGCACTTTGGAACTGATTGGTGAGGACACAACCGTTATTGTCATGTCCGATCACGGTTTTGAGTCAGGACACAAACGTATTTTAAAAATGCCCAAATATCCGGCAGCGCCTGCTTTGGAACATCGCCAATTTGGGATTTTTGTGGCGGCAGGTCCCAACATCAAACAAAATGAAAAAGTGTTTGGATTGGGATTAATTGATATTGCTCCTACCATATTGCACCTATTTGGTTTACCCATTGGAAATGATATGGATGGCAAACCTGCCTTGGACATTTTTAAAAAAATTAAACCACCCACTTATATTGAGAGTTGGGAAGACTTGGAAGGTGATTTTGGACAGCATCAACAAACTGATGAGGAAGACCAACTGTCTGATCATGAAACGATGCAACAGCTTATTGATTTGGGATATATTGAAAAGCCGGATGGAAAGATTGAAAATGCCATTTTAAAAACGAGCTGCGACTTAAAACATAATTTGGCTCGGGTTTACAGTGGCAAGAAAAACTATGAAAAAGCAAAAGCTTTACTTTTATATCTTATCCATGCCAAATATCCCGTTTATGAGGAAAAGGACTTAAAGAAGCAGGATGACAACAAACCCAATCCACAAGGCATAAAAGTAGGAGACCCCATAGTTGATATTATACCTTATTATATGGATTTGCTTACCATAAGTCTTGCCGAAAAAGACTTTGATGAAGCTGAAAATTATTTGAATGAGCTAAGGACAAGAGACAAAAAATTTGAGATCAACACCTATTTTTCTGAAGCCAAAATTTTATTGGGAAAAGGGAAGGTTCAGCAGGCATTGAAGGTTTTAAACGATGCCAAAAACAACCGACCCAATTCCGAAGTGTGGTATCAAATTGGGAAAATCTATATGCAAACACAAAAGTTTGAGGATGCCAAGGAAGCTTTTGAAAAGGCTCTTGATTTTGAGGTTGACAAAGCAAAATTCCATCAATCTCTTGCGGAATGTTTGCTCCGTTTGGGAGATTATGAAGACGCTGCAGACCATGCGCTCACCAGTATTGAGTTGGTAAAATATTTTCCAGAGGCACATTATACTTTGGGAGAAGCTTTGGAAAAAATGGGTGATTTGGAACATGCCAAAAAGGCTTATGATACTGCCGCAAAATTGAAACCCAAGACCCATCACAGAGCCGAAAAGGCCATTGAAAATGTTGAGGAAAAACTGGTTAAACAATCTGAATTTGCAGATAAAAGCGATTATAAATACCGAAAAGATCAAATTGTAATTGTTTCGGGTTTGCCAAGATCTGGAACCTCACTGATGATGCAAATGCTTCATAAAGGTGGGATAGAAGTATTGACCGACCATAACCGAAAACCGGACGAATCCAACCCCAAGGGCTATTTTGAATATAATCCTGTCATGTCCATCCATAAAGACAATTCTTGGTTGGAATTGGCACAAAACAAATCGGTTAAAGTAGTGGCCCCGTTACTCAAGTTCTTAAGTCCGAAATACCGTTATAAGGTCATTTTTATGAACAGGGACCTTGCCGAAATCATTAAATCACAGCAAAAGATGATTGGCAAAAACACAGACATTCTTCCTTTAAAATTGTTTGAAGCTTACCAAAAACAATTAAAACAAGTTGAGATCTGGAAAAACAAGGAGCCCAGTGTAGAAATTATTTACTTAGATTATAAAGATGTTTTAAACCAAACTGAAGCGGTTATCGGGAAAGTGTCTTCATTTATTGGTTTGGATTTGAATGCCTCCGAGATGGCTGCCTGTATTGACAGGACCTTATATAGGAATAAAGTGTAAACTTTAAAAGTTTTCGAAATAGTATATCACACATTTTTAGTAGGTTTGCCTAAATAACTTTCTTTTAATTTCACTGTTGAAAATAGTCGAGCAAATAAAACAGCCCATTGCCTTTGAGATGGATCTTTTTGAACAAAAGTTCCTGCTCTCCATGTCCAGCAAAGTGGCTTTGCTCAACCGGATTACCCATTACATTGTCAACCGAAAAGGGAAGCAAATGCGACCCATGTTTGTCTTTTTGGTGGCAAAAATGATCAACAATGGCGAAATCAGTGAGCGCACTTATAGAGGCGCATCGGTTATTGAACTCATCCACACCGCTACATTGGTCCATGATGATGTTGTGGATGACAGTAACCGTCGTCGCGGTTTCTTTTCTGTTAATGCGCTTTGGAAGAATAAAATTGCTGTACTTATAGGTGATTATTTACTTTCGAAAGGCCTGTTGCTTTCCATTGATAATAGCGATTTCGATTTGCTGAAAATCATTTCTGTTGCCGTTCGTGAAATCAGTGAAGGCGAATTGCTTCAAATTGAAAAAGCACGGCAACTGGATATTACCGAGGACGTTTACTACGATATCATTCGCCAAAAAACGGCAACCTTAATTGCCGCCTGTTGTAGTTTGGGTGCGGCTTCAGTAAAACCCAATTCACCTGAGGTGGAAACGATGCGAATTTTTGGGGAAAAGATAGGAATGGCATTTCAGATCAAAGATGATCTGTTCGATTATGGTGAAGAACAAATTGGCAAGCCCACAGGAATAGATATTAAAGAGCAAAAAATGACGTTGCCACTTATCCATGTGCTAAACAACTGCTCCAAAAAGGAAAAATCTTGGCTGATCAATTCGGTTAAAAACTACAATAAAGACAAAACCCGAGTTAAGGAAGTGATTGCTTTCGTAAAACAACAAGGGGGTTTGGATTATGCCGTCGCCAAAATGAAAGAATTTCAAACCCAGGCCCTCCAACTACTTGACCAATATCCTGAATCGGAATTCAAAAGCGCTTTAATTCTGATGGTGAACTATGTGATTGACAGGAAAAAATAATTTTTTTCTCATCAGGCAACCCTTTGTACAATTTTTGCGTCTTTATAAACAGAAGGCCTAATGAAAACTAACTTGAAAGTCGTACAGCTTTATCATAATAACACTGAACTGATCCATAAGGCAGCGAAAAACAATCGTGAAGCGCAACGGTTACCGGTGTTAAACGTAGTTCGGCTATTTTTTCCGGAAAGTCAAATTTGGAAGACATATCAATTTTATAAACCAATAGTTTGTATTATTTTTACGGTGTCATTCTGATCCCGAGAATTCGGGAGAAGAATCTTTTAATGACAACTAAATTAATAAATGGATTCCTGCCTACCTGCCCGTCCGGCAGGCGGGCGCAGGAATGACCAAAAAATTTGATATCAAAATCCACCATAGAACACGTATTTGAGACCGCCCGGGTTGAGGAGGTCATTGGAGATTTTGTACAACTCAAGAAGGCAGGGAGCAATTATAAAGGATTGAGCCCATTTAGTGATGAGCGCTCTCCTAGTTTTATGGTCTCTCCTGTAAAACAGATTTGGAAGGATTTCTCAAGTGGCAAAGGTGGCAATGCCGTTACTTTTTTAATGGAACATGAGCACTTTACCTATCCCGAGGCCATAAAATATTTGGCCAAAAAATACAATATTGAAATTGAGGAAACCGAACAGACCAACGAGCAAAAGGAGGAAGCCAATGAGCGTGAAAGTCTCTATTTGGTCAATGAGTTCGCCAATACGTATTTTCAAAATATATTGTTTAAAACCGACCATGGTCAGGCCATTGGTTTGAGTTATTTTAAAGAGCGTGGGTTTACAAACGAAACCATTAAAAAATTCAATTTAGGATATGCTTTGGACAACTGGGATGCCTTTACCGAAGTAGCTTTAAAACAGGGATATCTTATAGAGTTTCTTGAAAAAACCGGACTTACCATAGTGAAGGACGCTTCGACAGGCTCAGCACAGGGTAAACATTTTGACCGTTTTAAAGGCCGGGTGATGTTCCCCATACACAGTATGAGCGGGCGTATTTTGGGCTTTGGTGGGCGTATTTTGGGTGCCGATAAAAAAGTGGCAAAGTATGTCAACTCTCCCGAAAGCGAAGTCTATCACAAAAGCAAGGTCTTATATGGCCTCTTTCATGCCAAACAAAGTATAGCCAAGGAAGATAATTGTTATTTGGTTGAAGGCTATACCGATGTCATCCAATTGCACCAAAGAGGCATTAAAAATGTGGTGGCTTCATCTGGTACGGCCTTGACTTCCGAACAAATTAGGCTCATCAACCGATTGACCAAAAATATCACGGTACTTTTTGACGGTGACGATGCAGGAATCAGGGCCTCCATTAGAGGGATCGATCTGATTCTTGAACAAGGGATGAATGTCAAGGTGTGCAGCTTTCCGAAAGGTGAAGACCCCGATAGTTTTGCGCGACAAAATACACTGGAAGAACTTACCATGTTCCTTGAAGAACATGCCAAGGATTTTATTCAATTTAAGGCCTCACTCTTGATTCAGGATGCAAAAAATGACCCCATAAAAAGAGCCGAAACCATCAGGGACATCGTGAACAGTATTTCGAGAATCCCCGATCAAATCAAAAAGGAAATCTACATTCAAGAGTGTTCCAGAATCATGGACATCAGTGAAAGCGTGTTGTTCGGCACTTTGGCACAGATCAACAAAAAAGAGTTTCAGGACGCCAATGCGAAATTCAAAACCGAACAAAAAGCATTTGAAGTTGTAAGATCGGAAGTACCAAAACCCAAAGTCAACCTTCAATATGAACTGGAACGAAAAATTATTGAGATTCTCTTGCTGTATGGCAACAAAACGGAAGATTTTGAAGATCTGGTTCTAAAGGAAGATGAAAAAACAGGAGCCTTAAAATTGGAGCCCATCATAAATAATGCAAGGGTTTTTGAGAAGATTTATCTCGATCTTCAAGAAGACGAAATGCAGTTTTCGGACCCTAAATTCAAATCGTTGTACTATACCTTGATTGATTCCTTGCATCAGGATCCTGAATTTTCAATGAGGGATTTTGTAAATAAATTGGATCAGGACATGGCCAGTGAAGTGACGACCATTTTGATGGAAGATGAGCGCTATAGTCTCGATGATTGGGAACGTAAGCACATTATACCAAAAGAAAAAATCGAAACCATAGCACAACTGGTCAACCAGACCATTTTAAGCCTGCGCTGTTTTTTGATTGACAAGAAAGTGGCTGAATACCAACAGGAAACTTTGATGGAAAAATCAAACTCTAAAGGTATATTGGAAGATGTAAAGGATTATTTGGGACTAAAAATGTTATTGTCCAGAAAACTGGGGAAAGTTGTAGGGACCAAAATCTAGGTCATTTCCATGTGTTTGGCCTGATGGATGAGGTCCACCAAATTGGTAACATTTAATTTTCGGTACAATCGTGCTTTATAGGTGCTTACTGTTTTTTCGTTAATATCCAACTCTTTGGCAATTTCTTTGTTTTTCTTACCCGAGGACAATAGTTTCAAAACTTCGACTTCTCTTGTGGAAAGCCGTTTGAACATTCTGCTGGTCACTTTTCTTGAATCATCAAAAGAGATGTGTTTGTTCATCTCGTCACTTAAATAAGTGCCACCGTTAAAAACTTTATAAACGGCCTCTTTGATCTTATCGACCTCTACAGTTTTTGACACATATCCAGAAGCTCCTGCTTTTAGGGTACTCACAGCGTAAATAGATTCTGGATGATGACTGAACATAATCACCTTAAGATGCTGATGTTCTTTTTTTATGGCCCTTAACGCAGTAATGCCATTGAGTTCGGGCAGATCAATTTCAGAAATGATCACATCAACCGGATATCGTCTTACAAATTCGAAAATCTCGATGCCGCTTTTAAGTGTTCCAACCACAGTAATATCGGGCGTATTCTCAAAATATAATTTAAGACCGGTCCTAACGATGGGGTGATTATCAACAACTAGTACTTTGATCATAATGCTATTAATTAATTTAAAAACTTAAACAGATTAGATTCTTGGGATGAGGGAACTTGAGCCATAAATTTACTAAAAAAACAGACATCTTTAACATTAAAATTATTAATTCGTTAAAAATTATTTAAAGTCTTTAGGGATTTCGCAAACCGGTATAGGGAGCATTTTATGTTTATTGGCCCTATTAAGGTTTATAAATATTTGAAAGACTTCACGTTGCCTTCCATTAAAGTCCTCAATGGCCCTGCCTTCATCTTTCATTTGCATTGCCCATTCCAATTCGGGATAAGAGGCCCCAATTTGGTCTTCATCGGTCCTGTCATCCCCCCAAAGCCCATCCGTTGGTGCAGCATCTATGATATCTTGATTGATACCCAAATAGTTTGCAACTTCATACACTTCGGTTTTTAACAAATTGGCGATGGGGCTTAAATCCACACCACCGTCGCCATATTTCGTGTAAAACCCAACGCCAAAATCTTCAACTTTATTTCCTGTGCCAGCAACCAAATACTTCTGTAAAGCAGCAAAATAATAGAGTGTGGTCATTCGCATTCTTGCTCTTGTATTGGCCAATGACATAAATCGTTCTTCTTCATTTTCAACAGTAGGTAACGCTTCTATCAAACTGTCAAAAATAGGGGTAAGATTGACCTTTGTCATTCTAACATTTTCAAAATTGGATGTAAGCCAATCAATGTGACGCAATGCTCTACTTACTTGGGTTTTTGCCTGGTGAATTGGCATTTCCACACAAAGGACATCCAATCCGGTCTTTGCGCATAATGCTGAAGTGACGGCAGAATCAATTCCGCCTGAAACTCCAATAACAAAACCCTTTACTTTTGCGTTTATGGCATAGTCCCTTAGCCAATTTACGATGTGATTTACGACGTTTTCAGTTTGCATTTTAAAGCATTTAAAATAGTACCTTTGCCAACAAAAATAATCCAAAGCCTTAAGTAATAAAAATTATAAGTATTAAGTTTTATGAAGAAGAAGTTATTTTTATATCTATCCGTTGCAACATTGGCAATAGCTTGCAACAAAGACTCTAAAATTGAGCAAGATATAGCGAATATCGATGTAGATTTTAAGGTGGAACGCTTCGACGAAATTTTTGCGAAATCACAACCCAATGATTTGCCAAAACTTAAGACCACATTTCCGTTTTTATTTTCAAAGCGAATCAATGACTCGGTGTGGATCGATCGTATGAAGGATACACTGCAGCAACACCTATTTGCAGAAGTGGATAAAACATTTGGGAATTTTGATGGGGTTACAAAGGATATCAAATCTTTGTTTCAGCATCTAAAATATTATGATAAAACCTTTACGGAACCACGCGTGATCACACTTACAAATTTTGTGGACTATAGAAATAAAACCATCATCACAGATACGATTGTTTTAATTGCACTGGACAATTATTTGGGAGAGGAACATGAATTTTATGTGGATATTCCAAGATATCTGGCCCAAAACTTGAAACCTTCTCAAATTGTTCCAGACTTAGCCACTGATTATGCCCAAAAATATAGTTTTCAGTCGCAACAAAAAACCCTGTTGGACGATATGATCTATTTTGGAAAACAGCTTTGTTTCAAGGATAGGATGATTCCTTTTGAAACGGATGCCGAAAAAATAGGCTATACTCAAGAGCAGTTGGATTGGGCCATTTCCAATGAAAGTTATATTTGGCGTTATTTTATTGAAAAGGAATTATTGTACAGTACTGATAACAGCTTACCAAGCCGATTTATGAACCCCGCACCATTTACCAAATTTTATCTGGAATTGGATTCCGAATCTCCCGGACGATTGGGACAATATATGGGTTGGCAAATTGTAAGATCCTATATGGAACATAATGATGTC
>DASWKU010000186.1:0-6122 GCA_036396455.1 Flavobacteriaceae bacterium | reverse complement strand
CTTCAATTCTTCAAGATTGATTTCTCTGACATCGAGACCTTCTTGTTTTGCCAGACGAGCTGTTTTAATTTCATCCTCCAGCATTTTATAGGTTTGGCACAACATCAGCAACCCTTTATCTTCAAAATGGAAAGTAAAATGTTCCCGTAATTTTATATCACGATATAATCGTTGGCTCAATATGGAAATATCCCTAATCACTGGAATGGCCCTTTTAACATGACTGGGATTACATGATTTATTGAACGCTATGGCCCATTTTAAAAAATCGGCATCCAAACGAGGTTTAATATATAGCGGGCTAGCAGGATTGAACATCCACTTCAATCCTTTTTTCATGACACCGGGAGCTGACAATGGAATAATATGGCTAGGTGACAAATAACCGGCATTGACGTAAGACGCTCCGGCATCCATATTGGATTGATCTACAATTGTAACATGATGGCCTTCTTTTTGAAGGTAATATGCGGAACATAACCCAATGATTCCTCCTCCAATTATTATTATACTTTTACTCATTATTGTCATCCTGAACTAGTTTCAGGATCTCATTAATCATTTAACTTCATTTAGAAAGATTCCCAATCAAGTTGGGAATGATTTGATTTGAAAAATCAAATCACCTGAAATCCATGGGCATAAGGGTCGTCCTCATCATCAATGGTAATGGTATTGTGTCCATAAATTTTCGCCCAACCCTGAATGCTCGGAACGATGGCAAATTTACCATTTAAACTCGTTTCCTCTTCAATTCGTCCAATAAATTTACTGCCAATATAACTTTCATGGATAAAGGATTCTCCTTTTTTTAATTTCCCTTTGGCATGCCATTGTGCCATTCGTGCAGATGTTCCTGTACCACAAGGCGAACGGTCTATGGCTTTATCTCCATAAAATACTGCATTTCTTCCGGATGAAGTTGAATCAATTGGTGTTCCGGTCCAAAGCATGTGCGTCACATCCCTAATCGTTTCGTTTTCTGGATGGATAAATTGATTGGGATACTTTTCATTGATACGCTGCCTTACCACCTGTGAGAATTGAATAATTTTTGATGCTGAAAAATCCTGAATTCCCGAAAAGTTTTTTTGAGGATCGACAATGGCATAAAAATTACCTCCGTAAGCCACATCAAAAATTAGTGTTCCCAATTCCGGACATTCTATGGTCAAGTTTTCAGCTGCCAAGTAACTTTTAACATTGGTAAATTTTACCCAATCCACTTTGCTTCCTGTTTGTTGGTAGTCAATTTCCACCAAACCCGCCGGTGCTTCCATTTTAATTTTCCCTGGAATTTTGGGGTGCACCAAACCTTCTTCAATGGCAATGGTAATGGTCCCGATGGTCCCATGTCCACACATGGGCAGGCAGCCTGAAGTTTCGATAAATAAAATGGCAAAATCATTTTCTGGATTATGGGGCGGATACAAAATACTGCCACTCATCATATCATGTCCGCGAGGTTCAAACATCAAGCCTTTGCGAATCCAATCATATTCTTTTAAAAAGTGCTGGCGTTTTTCGCTCATGGTGTTCCCTATTAATTTTGGCCCACCTTCTTTAATGACTCTTACCGGATTTCCACAGGTATGTGCATCGATACATACAAATGTGCTTTTCATAGCTTTAATTTTACACCTCCCTAACCCCCTCAAGCCTGCCTGTCGGCAGACAGGGAGGGAATTATTTATCCTTATTCTTAACGTTCTCGATATAACTATTCACTCGCTTCTCCATAATGGATAAGGTCACCGTGCCCTGTTCCAAAATCACTTCATGAAAATCCCTAATACTGAATTTTGGGCCTAATGCTTCTTCCGTTTTTTTCCGAAGTTCCCTAATTTTCAGCTCGCCAATCTTATACGATAACGCCTGTCCGGGCCATGAGATGTAACGATCGGTTTCTGTATTGATTTCATGCATTGAAAGTGCAGTATTTGAAGCCATATAATTTACAACCTGTTCCCTGGTCCAGCCCTTGGCATGAATGCCTGTATCCACGACCAACCTACAAGCACGCCACATTTCGTAGGTCAATTGTCCAAATTTTTCATAAGGTGTCGTGTATATTCCCATTTCATCAGCCAAATATTCGCTATACAAGCCCCAACCTTCACCATAGGCAGAAAGGTATAGGTTACGTCTAAACTGTGGAATACTATCCTCCAACTCATTATTCAAACTACCTTGCAAATGATGACCGGGAACCGCCTCATGGGCTGTTAACGCAGGCAGGGTATAAAGTGTTCTACTTGGTAAATCGTAAGTGTTTACCCAATAATACCCGGGCTCGGTGCTTTCTTTAGAAGTTCCCACATAACGTCCTCCTGTATATTTTGGAGCAATGGCATCGGGCACTGGAGCAACCCCATAAGGTTTGCGTGGCAATGTCTTAAAGAATTTAGGCAGTTGGGCATCAATACGTTTAGCCATATCACGAGCTATCACCAACAATTCCCTTGGAGTTTTGGCATAAAATTGCTCATCGGTTCTTAAAAAATGAAAGAAATCGGCAAAGCTCCCTTTAAAGTTTAAATTCTTAATGATTTTTTCCATTTCAACTTTAATACGTGCCACTTCCCTTAAACCAATTTGATGGATATCCTCTGCGGTGTATTGTATGCTTGTGGTATAAAAATTAATCCTGTTCTGATAGAATTCTTCTCCATTTGGAGTTTCAGAAACCCCTAAGGTTTTTCTTGTTTTTGGAAAATATTCTGTTTCAAAAAACGTTTTTATCCGCTTGAATTCTGGTGTTACACTATGCTCAATGGCGTATTTGGCCACTTGCAAAACGGAATCTTTTTGCGATTTGGTCAAATCGTTGGGTAAATTTTTAAATGGCGAATAGTAAAAACTATCCTCATAATTGTCAACGATATTGCTGTCATAAGTCGATTCATATCCCTTGAAAATAACCAAGGGTTGCGACACTCCCTTTTCCAATCCTTCTCGTAAATTCACGAAATTTTGTTTTACAAACTCAGGAATGGCATTCAATTTATTCAAATATCGCTTTACTTGATTGTAGTTGTTAAGCGGTCTGACCATATAGGTTAAATCACTATGAAATCCGGAATCGGAAAGTAATGGGTTTAAATACTGTTCAAAGGCATAATAATCAATTTGGTCCTGTAACACAAATTTTAAAAGCTTAGCAGAAATTTGTTCCGTTTCGCTCAACCCTTCTGTATTTACTTTAGACAATTCATCCAGTTTGGCTTGAGCAAATTCGGCCTCGGCTTTATAATAATCTTTTGTGTAAAGCCCTAAAGGATATTCGTTTTCATCATATCCTTTGTGGTTTTGATAGCTATTGATTATGGAATCAAGTTGTGCAGATGGATTGACCTGAGCTTCTAATTTAACACAAAATACTAAAAACAAGCATGCAATTGAAGCAATCTTAAAATGGTTCATATAGGTTGTTTTGTCAATGTATTATTTACTAATCGTGTTATCTTTAAAGGGTTTTCATTTTTGAGTTCATCCGGTAACAATGCATTAGGCCAATCCTGATAGCTGAATGGTCTCACCCATCGCTTGATGGAATGAATCCCAACGGCTGTAAAACGACTATCGGTTGACGCGGGATAGGGACCACCATGGGTCATGGACGGGCATACCTCAACACCTGTTGGAACGCCATTAAAAATCAATCTTCCCACACGATTTTGCATCGCTGAGACAATTTCAGGATAATTTGATGCTTCATCATTATCGGCAATCAAAGTCCCTGTAAGCTGCCCTTCAAGTTTTGAAATAATGGCTTCCAACTGATTGGCATTTTCACATTGGACCACCATGGAATACGGTCCAAAAACTTCTTGGTGCAAGGTTGGGTTTTCCAAAAACGTGTTCCCCTCAACCGTGGTTATGGTCTGTCTGGCATAATTGGTCTGTACTTCTTCCCCATAATTTGTAACCACACGTAATTCAGGTTGTGCCAGAGCTTTTTGTTTATTGTTTTCATACGCGCCGATAATGTTCGGATGCAACATACAGGACGGTTCAATTTTTATAATCTCATCCGATAAATTCTGAATAAAACTTGACAGACTTTCACTTTTGATTCCCAACAATAACCCCGGATTGGTACAAAATTGCCCCGTTCCCAAGGTGATGGAACCGGCATAGGTTTTGGCCAAACTTTCGCTTCTGTTATTTAAGGCTTCCGGCAAAATCACCACAGGGTTTATGCTGCCCATTTCGGCAAAAACAGGGATGGGTTCGTCTCGTTTTGATGCCAAATCAAAAAGTGCCCTTCCGCCTCTTATACTTCCCGTAAACCCTACGGCTTTTACCTGTGGATGTTGCACCAATTGAGTGCCAACTTCAATACCACCGCTATTTAAATTTGAGAACACGCCATCCGGCATTCCGGTTTTTTTTGCTGCTTTTATAATGGCGGAAGCCACCAACTCTCCAGTTCCGGAATGCATTGGGTGGGATTTTACAATCACGGGACAACCCGCTGCCAATGCCGCAGCCGTATCTCCCCCAGCCGTAGAATAGGCCAAAGGAAAATTACTGGCTCCAAAAACAACGACTGGCCCTAAAGGCATCAACATTTTTCGTAAATCTGGCTTTGGCAAGGGCTCTCTGTTAGTAATTGCTGTATCTATTGAAGCTTCCACCCATGAGCCTTCTTTAACCAATTCGGCAAATGTTCGCAATTGGCCAATGGTTCTTCCCCGTTCTCCTTTGGCTCTTCCTTCTGGCAAACCGGATTCAGTACAGTAGGCTTTAATGAGTTCATCATCCAAAGCTAAAATTTCATCGGCAATGGCATTTAAAAATGCTGCTTTTTGTACTCCTGAAATCGTTCTGTACGTTTTAAAGGCTTCAGATGCCAAAGCAGCGGCATCGTTAATTTCTTCTGAAGTTGCTTCAAAAAAAACATGTTCATTTTCAATATTCAACTGTGGATTGAAGGTCGTATAGGTTTTGGTCCCTTTAGCTGAAAGTTGATTTCCTACATAATTTTTTCCTGTTGTCATAATGCCTTCTTTTAACCTGCCCTTGGTGGGAAATTGTTTAAATTTTTGCCACGGATTCACAAATACTTTTGCATTTCTTTATTCGTGTATTTGTGGCTGTTTCTATGTTTTGCGTTTTACTCTTACAAAATGTGTTTCAATATCAACAAATTTTTAAATCACTTTTGTTGATACTGGATAATTTTATAATCTGGCAAAATAGGTCTTACCGCCAATGCATCTGTAATTATTTTAATGATGTCTTTACGTTCCTGTCCTTCCAACACCATTCTGGGTGCTCTTACATATTCGGCACCAATACCTGTATAAACCGATGCCAATTTGATATATTGCACTAATTTAGGATTTATATCCAACTCTAACAACGGCATAAACCATCTGTAAATTTTTAATGCTTCTTCTATTCTCCCTGCTTTTTGAAGTTCGTAAATGGCTACCGTTTCAGCAGGAAAAGCATCTACCAAACCAGCCACCCAGCCATCGGCTCCTATGAGCAAACTTTCCAATGCCAAGGTATCAACGCCGGTCATGATCGCCAATCGGTCTCCAAACCTATTTTTAATTCGTGTAATATTTGTAGTGTCCCTTGTTGATTCTTTCACGGCCTGAATGTTTGGGCAAGCTTCCAACAATTCTTCAAACATATCCAAAGTCACTTCAATTTTATAATCCACTGGGTTGTTATAAATCATAATTGGAAGTGATGTGCTGTTTGCCACCGCTTTAAAATAGGCCACCACTTCAGCATTACTCGCTTTATAGCGCATTGGGGGCAGCATCATTAGGCCTTTAGCTCCATCTTCTTCCGCCTTTTTTGCCAAGCTTATGGCGGCTTTCGTGGTCTGTTCGGCAATATTCATTAAAACCGGAACTTTCCCTTTAACAAAAGAAACTGTCTCTCTAGTAAGTATGCTTCTTTCTTCATCTGATAACGTGCTTGCCTCCCCTAATGTTCCACCAAGAACCAATCCGTGGACCCCTGCATCCAGTTGCGCTTTAATGTTTACTTTAAACAACTCCAAATCCAATTCATCATTTGCGGTAAATTGTGTTGTAACTGCCGGCATAACGCCTTTCCATTGAATACTCATAAATTATTTATTTTAATGCTACAAAATT
>DASWKU010000185.1:0-5011 GCA_036396455.1 Flavobacteriaceae bacterium | reverse complement strand
CCTGCATCCAGTTGCGCTTTAATGTTTACTTTAAACAACTCCAAATCCAATTCATCATTTGCGGTAAATTGTGTTGTAACTGCCGGCATAACGCCTTTCCATTGAATACTCATAAATTATTTATTTTAATGCTACAAAATTACTTTAGAAACCTCAATTTTTTTAATAAGTTTTTATCCATAATTAATACTATGTTATCCTATTATAATATTTATTGGTTTATATTTGAATAGTATTTGTGTGTTTTCAAGATTAATTAAGTTCAATTTTAAATGAAAGTATTGCCTTTTAAAATTCCGAAACCGGAACAAGATGCCATTGTTTTTCAAATAGATGATGATGAAGCTTTTTATGACAAATTGCATCAACATGAAGAAATTCAATTGAGTTTCATCGTAAGGGGAGAAGGCACCTTAATTGTGGGTGATGCCATAAATCACTATGTTGAAGGCGATATTTTTGTTATAGGAAGTCATTTGCCCCATGTGTTCAAAAGTGATACAGCCATTTCAAATGGTTCTCTCATGTTTACTCTATTTTTTTCAAAGTCCTCTTTTGGTCCCCACTTTTTTGAGCTTGAAGAACTTAAAGCCTTACAGCCCTTTTTTAAACGTTCCAAACATGGATTTAAAGTGACCTCAAAACAGAATGCCGTTAAAGCATTGTTCTTTCAATTGGAAAACGCTTCAAAGCTAAATCGGTTTTTGATTTTATTTCAACTCTTGAAGTTGATTTCAACAACTAACTATAAAAGCCTGTCCTCTTTTGTTTATGACAAGAAATTTACGGACAATGAAGGGAGCCGAATGCGAAATGTATTTGAATATACCATGAACCATTTTAAATCTGAAATCACCTTGGACACTATTGCCGAAGTGGCCAATATGACCAAAAATGCCTTCTGTAAATACTTTAAAAAACGGACCAACAAAACTTATTTTTCTTTTTTGAACGAATTACGGATTGAATTTGCCAGCAAACTATTGATTTCGAATAAAGAATCAACCATTGCAGAAATTGCTGAACTTTCGGGTTATAATAATCTTTCAAACTTTAATCGGCAATTTCATGCCATAAAGCAGCAATCACCTTCTGAATATAAAAAAAACAACAGATTATGAATTCTAAAAATTACATTACGTTGTTGCTAATTGCAGGCCTTTTAATTACCGTTTATGGATTGGTCACAGGACGGTTTTTCTTTTTATTTCTGGTCATTCCATTGGGATTTTTATTTAGGGGAAAGAAAAAGAAATAAGAGACTAAGTTTTTTTCACATACTTGGTAACAATCACGATTTGTTGCCCATCGACTTTACCTTCAATATATTCTGGATTTTCATGATCCAAACGAATATTTCTGACCGCGGTCCCTTGTTTGGCCACCATACTTGAGCCTTTGACTTTTAGGTCTTTTATCAATACCACGGAATCTCCCGCTTCCAAAATCACACCATTAACATCTCTGTGGATTATTTTATTGGCCACATCTTCATGCTCTCCAGTGGCACGGGCCAAAGCCAGAGCTTCATCATCGAGATACATCATGTCCAACAAATCTTTTGGCCAACCTTCATTGCGAAGTCGTTGCAGCATTCGCCAAGCCATAATTTGAACTGCGACATGCTCACTCCACATACTGTCGTTCAAACAACGCCAATGGTTGGAGTCCATTTCTGTTTTCCCATCAATTTGTTGTAAGCAAGTTTCACAAACCAACAAACTATTATCTACAGATTCATTTAAAGAAGGTGGAATTGTATATTGTTTTATGTTTTCACTTGAAGCACATAATTCGCAAGTGTTGTTGCTTCTTTCCTTTAATGTTTGTAGTACACTCATTTTTAATTTTGGTTTTGGTTTTGCAAAAATAGAATTAAATAAACCACTATGGATTTAAAATCCATAGTTTTATAGCGGACTGAAAGACCGTTTGGCCACGAATACACTAATAATTTTTGGGTACTTCCAATATATTCGTGTATTCGTGGCAAAAGTTTATTGAAACTAAAGTAACTGCAATGTCCCGTCCCGATAACCATCGGGACTTATCGGGAGCAGGGTTTTAACCTTTAACTTGACAATTAAAAAGGGATGCCATCACATCCCTTTTTATTCCACTAAAATTTTAAACCCTATTTTCTTAAGCTTGGAACGACAGATAATACTTCATCACCATGCACCCCTGTAAAATATTTTCTATAACTATCATTGAATGCTTTTCTCGATGCATCATCAGTCCAATGTGCGCTAAAAAGTTCGCCGCTACGTGTGTTCATATCATCTAAATCATCCATGGAATCCAGGAAGAAAGCTTCAATAAATTCTTTGCTATTTTGACCATAAAAATGACGGTGGGGGTAATACCCTTTTATAAGTTCGTTTTTATTGATCACGTTTTCAACCAATTCAGCCCGAAGTTTGGTGAGTTCTCCAGGGACACCATCTTTAGGGTAGGCAAAATAACTGGTCCTGACATAAACAATGGAATTATCCGTTAATTCCCCTGATAGTGGTTTTGCTCCCGAAACAGTAGAATAAATTTCATCGGAATGTTTTGAGGTATAAAAACCGCCTTGGGTCTTCAAAAAGGCAGCCCTAGCTTCATCATTGGGCCATGCTTCCTTTTCAAGTTCAGAATTTCTTTGGGTAGCTTTCTCAATATCTTCCCAGTTTGCATAAACCTGAACATATTTTACATCGGTACTATTTGAAGTATATAAATGTGTGTAAAACCCAGCACCCATGATGTGGTCATTCTTCATGGTCACTTTGTCAAGATACTCTTTTTCAACATCCTCCCATTTGGCATCAGAATCATTGTCCAAATTAAAATGTAAGGTTGTTACGGTGTAATACCGAGCCTGTGGAGGTTGGTCTTGTGCAGAAATTGAGGTGTTGCATAACAATAACATTAGAGTCATCATTACAAAAAATCGATTGGTTGTTCTCATAATTTTAATAAAATTAAGGTTAGTATAATTGATTAATATAAAATCCAATACACCTATCTGGGGCAACCAAAAACCTTTGGGGGAGGTCAATAATAAAAATTAAAACCTTTTTTTCTAGGGGGAGAATTAAAATTTTGAAACACTAATATACAAATTAAATTTGTGATTTTGCTTTTCGCCAAGCAATACTTAATAGTATACTCTTTAAATTACTCTAACAGCTCTCTCATTTTTTTGGGCAAACCTTTAACAACCATATCATAAGAATGGTCTATAAGTTCCAGAACAAATTGTGGATTTAACTCGCCCTTGTAAATATAAACCGAATTCCAATGCACCTTACTCATGTGCCAACCTGGTTGAATGCTTTCATATTCGGTACGAAGTTCCTGTGAATATTCCGGGTCGGCTTTTAAATTCACACTTCCCTTACCAGCCTCCCAATCTTCCAATGGAAATAAGGCAAACATCTTTCCCATAACCTTGAACACCAAGGTGTCCTCATCAAACGGAAAATGTTCTGTGACGCCTTTTTTGCCCATGCAATAGTTTCTGAGTTGTTCGATGTCCATCCCTACTAAATCTTCCCACCCGCATGCCCGATGGGCAGGAAGAGAAGGCTTCATATTAATTGATTAAACGTTCCATTATTTTTTCAGGATGCTTCAATTCCGTATAACCAAATTGTTTATATAAACCATGGGCATCCAAAGTTTTTAACATCCACACTTTACAGGATTGTAATTGAGGTTCTTCATGTATCGCCTTCATCAATAATTTTGAATAGCCTTTACCTCTATATTCCGGCAGAATAAATACATCCATAAGATATGCGAAAATGGTGTAATCTGTTGCTACCCTTGCAAATCCAATTTGCTTTTCATCCAAATATACGCCAAAGCACAGGCAATGTTCAATAGTTTTTTCAACCTCTTGTAACGTTCTGCCTTTGGCCCAATAAGCCGTACTTAAAAACCGATGAATAACTTCTATCTGAAGTTTACTCTTATCTGTAGAAATGTCTATCATTCTTCTATTTTATAAAGTACAGGTTTACTGGGTGAGGCATCATTTTCAAAAGGTGCAATTTGAAGATTTAAAACATAAGTTCCATCCTTCACTTTGTTTGGCACATAAATGAGTTCGGTTATGGTCGCGTCCAATCGCAACTTTCCATTGGTATTCCAAAACGCATGGTGTGCCAGTAGCTTTCCTCCATCTTTTTCTTTATCCACGCTTGGGAGATCAATGAGCAAATGTTTAACACCTTTTTCTTTTAAAAAATTGGCGACTTCTTCCAACAAATATGTAGGATTGGTATTGGAATATTGCCGCAAAAGTTTATCCTTTGTATTTGGCAAGGTTCTTAAAACTACAGCATCCCGTTTTTTATTTCCCAAAGCAGATTGAATTTGTTTTTTCGAAATCACAAAATCATCATCAATCACTTCAGGTGCAACTGTAATGACTTCTGCCAAAAAGAAAAATTGCTTTAAGTTTTTGTTGATCGAGTGAAGTGCTTTAGTAATGTGTCCTACGCATTCGGTGTGTGTGCCATGTGCATGGGGATTGAACCAGATAGAATTAAAATTGACATTGGCTCCTTCGGAAACACTACCAATCCAATCGCCCATTTTTACAGGTTCAATTTTTGGCCCCTCCAAATACCAAGCGTTCACATTGTCTTTGGAAGCCCTTAACGGAATTGAAATATCCAATGGTTTTGATAGATCGATTTTATAGGTTCTTGAACGGTATTGTATGGTTGTTATCATTAATTGTTTATTTTTATTATGAACCCTCTCAGGGTTTTAAACCCTGAGAGGGTTAAAGTCACTCCAAAATTAAAGATTCTATCTCTTTATAATCATGATTTCTGGAATGGTACATTTTGAAATTTTTCAAATCATCAAACCCATCAATTACTTCATTTCTCAACAAATAAGTTGGTTTAGAGGATACGATTGAATGGTATGATGACCATTTGTAATCTGAAATATTCTTTACCAAACCATGATGGACCGGATTGTTGTGAATATAAAAAATCAGTTTTATAAA
>DASWKU010000184.1:0-3608 GCA_036396455.1 Flavobacteriaceae bacterium | reverse complement strand
TTTTTCTTAAGAAATAAATGAGTATAAATATTTTATCGAACTATAAAACTAAAAGAGGAATCCTAAAAATGATTCCTCTAAATAAATATTATTTGATTAAGTTATGTACTCTTATTTCTTTTTCGCTCCACTTCGGTCAACAAAATTTTTCGCAATCTGATATGATTTGGTGTCACTTCAACATATTCGTCTTTTTGAATGTATTCCAAAGCTTCTTCCAAACTAAACTTGATAGCCGGAACGATTCGTGCCTTATCATCGGCACCTGAAGAACGTACATTGCTCAACTTTTTGGTTTTGGTCACGTTCACAACCATATCATCGCCACGGGAATTTTCACCAATGACCTGGCCTTCATAGATATCTTCTCCCGGATCGACAAAAAACTTGCCTCTATCCTGTAATTTATCGATTGAATATGGAATGGCCTGTCCTTTTTCCATGGAGACCAAACTTCCATTTTGACGCTCAGGAATCCCGCCTTTTAGGGGTTGATATTCTTTAAAACGATGTGCCATGATCGCTTCACCTGCCGTTGCGGTCAATAACTGATTGCGCAAACCAATAATCCCTCTTGAAGGAATCATAAATTTACAGATCATGCGTTCGCCCTTGGCTTCCATACTCAACATTTCCCCTTTACGAATGGTCACCATTTCAATGGCCTTACCTGAAACCTCTTCTGGCAAGTCAATGGTCATTTCTTCAACGGGTTCACATTTTACACCATTAATTTCTTTTATGATAACTTGTGGCTGACCAATTTGAAGCTCATAACCTTCACGACGCATGGTTTCAATCAAAACCGATAAGTGCAAAACGCCACGGCCAAAGACCATAAATTTGTCGGCACTGTTGGTTTCTTCCATACGAAGTGCCAAGTTTTTCTCAAGCTCTTTGGTCAATCGGTCCTTTATATGACGTGAGGTTACAAATTTTCCGTCTTTACCAAAAAATGGCGAATCATTTATGGTGAACAACATGCTCATTGTAGGCTCATCAATCGCAATGGTCTTTAAACCTTGTGGGTTTTCAAAATCTGCAATGGTATCGCCTATGTCGAAACCTTCAAGACCAACCAAAGCACAAATGTCTCCAGCTTGTACTTCATCAACTTTTTTGCGCCCAAGTCCTTCAAAAATATGAAGTTCCTTGATTTTGGATTTCGCAATCCGGCCATTGCGTTTGACCAAAGATATGTTCATCCCTGATTTCAAAACGCCACGTTGTAAACGTCCAATGGCAATTCGACCTGTAAATGATGAATAATCCAATGAAGTAATCAACATTTGTGTAGTGCCCTCTTCAATTTTGGGTGAAGGAATATGCTCAACCACCATATCCAATAAAGGTTCAATATTCTCCGTTTGGTGTTTCCAATCTTCACTCATCCAATTATGCTTTGCCGATCCATAAACGGTTGGAAAATCCAATTGCCATTCCTCGGCGCCCAATTCAAACATCAAGTCAAAAACTGCTTCATGGACTTCTTCTGGGGTACAATTTTCCTTATCCACTTTATTGATGACCACACAGGGTTTTAAACCTAAATCAATGGCTTTTTGCAACACAAATCGGGTCTGTGGCATTGGGCCTTCAAAGGCATCTACCAATAACAAAACACCATCGGCCATATTCAAAACACGTTCCACTTCTCCACCAAAATCGGCGTGGCCCGGAGTGTCTATGATATTTATTTTGGTGTTTTTATAGACTACAGAAACATTTTTAGAAGTAATGGTAATTCCACGTTCACGCTCTAAATCGTTATTGTCCAGGATTAAATCCCCTCTGTTTTCGTTCTCGCGAAATAATTGGCAATGGTACATGATTTTGTCAACCAAAGTAGTTTTTCCATGGTCAACGTGTGCAATGATTGCAATGTTTTTTATATTAGTCATAATTGTGCCTTATTTAAAAGCGTGCAAAGATACATTATATTTTTCGATAAAATTTATAACCTTGTATGGTTAAGTTAATTATATGTTATAATTAATTACTCTATAAGTTAATTAAATGTTATGGTTAATCACAGTAAAAGTTAATTAAATGTTATGGTATATTTTATGTGTAATTATCTATTTGTAAATTACGTTAGATTAATTAATTGTGAACTGCCTTTCTGACAAAAAGTTCTACAAAATGGGCAATTTACATCTGAACTTAAATATTATCATTATGAAAACGATAGGTAAATACTCCAAATTTATCCCTTATCTATACTATATTGCTGTAACGGGCTATTGGTTTACTCAAATCAATCAAAGTGCAGGCATCACCGCTTTTCCTATTTTATTATTTGGTGTTCCCTTTGCTTGGCAGCTCATAAAACCCAATGAAAAACTTAATTTTGCATTGGGGATTACATTTGTATGTCTATCATCCTATATGATATTGGCCTATGTGTTTGATAGGTTTAACATCTTCACATTATCAAATTCCACCAAACAGTTTTTAATGTTTGGAGGTTTATTTATTTTGACCAATTTTATTATGGCCTTATGGATGATTAGAAATAGTTTAAACCGAAACTTTTAATGATTATCTTTGCATCTTGAATTTGAAATTTTAAACAAATGACACTTCAGGATGTTCCAAAATTAAAACATACCGATTCCAATAATTTCTTTTTATTATGTGGTCCGTGTGCCATTGAAGGTGAGGATATGGCTTTGCGTATTGCCGAAAAAGTAGTTGACATTACAGACCATTTAAGGATTCCATATATTTTTAAGGGAAGTTTTAAAAAAGCCAACCGAAGCAGGATTGATAGTTTTACGGGCATTGGAGATGAAAAAGCACTCAAAATTCTTCAAAAGGTCTCTAAAACTTTTGACATTCCCACCGTTACCGATATTCATGAAATAAGTGATGCTGCCATGGCTGCAGAATATGTGGATGTGTTGCAAATTCCCGCCTTCCTGGTACGTCAAACCGATTTGGTCGCTGCGGCAGCAAAAACCGGAAAAGTGGTCAATCTTAAAAAAGGTCAGTTTATGAGCCCCGAAGCCATGAAACATGCCGTGCAAAAAGTAAAGGATTCTGGCAATGACAAAGCTTGGATTACCGACCGCGGTACCATGTTTGGTTATCAAGATATGATTGTGGATTTTAGGGGTATCCCAACCATGCGACAATATGCTCCCGTTATTTTAGATGTCACGCATTCTTTGCAACAACCCAATCAGACTGTTGGTGTTACAGGTGGCCGACCAGAGATGATTGAAACCATTGCACGTGCAGGTGTGGTGAATAATGTGGATGGCCTGTTTATTGAAACCCATTTTGACCCAGCAAATGCAAAAAGCGATGGTGCCAATATGTTGCATCTCGATAATCTTGAATCCTTGCTTACCCATTTGGTGGCGATTAGAAAAACCATTCAATCTTTTTAATTCTTTTCTGAAATAAAACAGCTTTTTTATATAGAAGTTTAAAAGAGATTTTGTATGTCCGTTTAATGTCCATTAGCTGTAATACTAGCAATAATAAGTCTATCAAAGATTCTCTCACCAAAATATCTACGATTGAGTTTATAAACAAACTCATTTAGATATAATTGTAAGTACTTTTTCTTAATTTTATGATAGGTTCCCACAAAGTTTCTT
>DASWKU010000183.1:0-3422 GCA_036396455.1 Flavobacteriaceae bacterium | reverse complement strand
CAATGTAATAATGATATGAGTTGAATTGATGATGTATTGATGCGTTGATTTGATATTTTCATTCAAATCCTTTAGCAATTCTTCTTTTGAAACATTGCTCAATTTGGAATGTGCATCGAAACAGTGCCATTGTTCATTAAGAAAAAAAATGTCTTCTTCAGTATATTCCCTCTCATTGATTGCATTGGTAATTAAGGTTTCAATGGCCAAGGGGTGAAATAAAATACCAAACGGATTTTGGAGGTTCTGAAATTTAAAATACTCCAATTTTTTGCCGATATGCTCTACAAAACACGAACCTATTAAAACTATTTTAGAAGAATAGTCAATTGGAAAATTGGTTTTTGAAATCTCAATTTTGGTGATGAAGTTCATTTTGTTAATGAGTCAATTTGAAAATAATTCTCGATAAATTTTAATCCTATCGGGATTAATAACTATTTATAAAAATATTATTCTTTCATTTTCTTTTTTTCTTTTTTCTCTAATTTTTTTAATTCTTTTTCTTTCTTTTTTTCTTCTAATTCTACTTTAGTTTTCTCAATATTATTTTTAAGAACTTCAATTGTTTTATTTACAATTTCTACCTTTTTAGTGTTTTTCTCAATCTCTTTATTAGTTTTATCTACCTCTTTATTCAAATTATCTTGCCGTTTTTGTAACTCTTTATTAGATTGGACATTTGTACCTTTTGTTTTTGATAATTCATCTTTTAACTTTAGTAAAACGCCATTCAAGCTATTAATCTTTTTATCAAGCTTAGCTTTTTTATTTTCCTCTCTATTCAATTTTTGCTCATTAGTTTGCATATTATTTTGCAACATTCGCATCATTTGTTGGTGCTGTTGCATCATTTGTTGTTGCTGCATCATGTGATTATTTATTTGGCTCATAGGCGGAGGGCTTGGAAATGATTGAGCTAAAAAAATAGTTGGTAAAAATAACATTACAAAAATCATAATCTTTGCTTTCATGGATATCAATATTTAATTAATAAATTGTTTTACTTTCTTCAATGCTTCATCAATTCCTGCTGGATTTTTACCTCCTGCTGTTGCAAAGAAGGATTGTCCGCCACCACCGCCATCAATATACTTGCCCAGTTCCCTAACAATTTGCCCAGCGTTCAGATTTCTGCTATCAACCAATTCCTTTGAAATGTAGCAGGACAACAACGCCTTTCCATCTTGTTCAGAACCGAACATTAAAAACAAATTTTCATACTGACTGCCCAATTCAAAAGACAGATCCTTTATTCCTGAAGCATCCAAATCCAATTGTTTTGCCAAAAATCGAATTCCATTGATTTCAGTCAATTCGTTTTTCAATTCTTCTTTAATGTTCTTGGCTTTGTCCTTAAGCAAACTCTCAATTTGTTTTTTAAGGCTTACATTTTCATCTTGCAAATTTTGAATATAATTTGTGGTAGTAGTACTGGTTGTGGATAGATTACCTGAAGTTTTAGCTCTTGAATTAACAGTACCTTTTAAAATTCCTTTTATGGTTTTTAACTCTTCATCCTGAGCAGAATAGAATTCTTTAACAGCTTCACCAGTTATAGCTTCAATGCGCCTGATGCCAGCAGCAATGGCACTTTCTGAAACAATTTTGAAATGCCAAATGTCCCCTGTGTTTTTTACGTGCGTTCCACCACACAATTCAATGGATTTGCCAAAGCGGATTGCTCTAACCGTATCACCATATTTTTCACCAAATAATGCCATGGCACCTTCGTCAATGGCTTGCTTAAATGGAATATGACGCTGTTCCTGTAACGGAAGCTTTCCTTCAATTCTTGCATTTACAAATTGCTCCACATCCCGAATTTCTTCATCAGTAAGTTTTGAAAAGTGGGAAAAATCGAAACGCAAATGTTTGGAATGGACCGCACTCCCTTTTTGCTCCACATGGGTTCCGAGAATTTCACGTAAGGCTTGATGCAATAAATGGGTAGCTGTATGGTTGCATTCGGTAGCAAAACGCTGTTTCGCATCCACAACAGCAACCAAAGGTTCTTTAATGTGTTTGGGCAAGTTTTTGGCAAAATGGATGATTACATTATTCTCCTTTTTGGTATCCAAAATATAAATCACGTCACCATGACTGTCTTCCAAATAGCCTTTATCACCCACCTGACCACCACCTTCAGGATAAAAAGGTGTGGAATCGAAAACCAATTGATACATCTCGCCTTCTTTTTTGGAGGTCACTTTTCGATATCGGGTTAATCTAACTTGAGCTTCCAGGGAATCATAACCTACAAATTTTCCTTCAATCCCATCCTGCAAAATAATCCAATCATCCGTGTTCATTTCACTTGCCGCACGGGAACGGTTTTTTTGTTTTGCCATTTCAGCTTGAAATCCAGCTTCATCCAGTTTCAAGCCTTTTTCACGAAGAATCAAGGCTGTCAAATCAATTGGAAATCCGTAAGTATCGTATAATTCGAAAGCTTTTTCACCTGAAATGGTGTCTGAATTGGAAGCTTCAACAATTTGGTTCAATAGCACCAAACCTTGATCCAGTGTTCTTAAAAATGAATGCTCTTCTTCCTTGATTACATTTTCTATCAGATTTTTTTGGGACTTCAGCTCTGGAAAGGCATCACCCATTTTTTCACTTAACACATCTACCAATCTGTATATAAATGGTTCTTTCTGGTTTAAAAATGTGAAACTGTATCTTATGGCCCGTCGCAAAATACGTCTAATAACATAGCCTGCCCCGGTATTGCTTGGCAATTGTCCATCGGCAATTGAAAAGGCAACGGCCCTAGCATGGTCTGAAACCACGCGGATGGCAACATCGCTCTTTTCATCGTTACCATAGGTACTGTCCGTAATGGTTTCGATTTCACGAATTATGGGTGTAAACACATCGGTATCGTAATTGGATTGCACCCCTTGCAGCACCATGCACAAACGCTCAAACCCCATACCGGTATCGATATGTTTTGCAGGTAAGCTCTCCAATGATTCGTTGGCTTTACGATTATATTGAATGAAAACCAAGTTCCAAATTTCAATAACTTGTGGGTGGTCTCTATTGATTAAATCCTTACCGGGGATTTTTGCCTTTTCTTCAGCAGAACGAATATCCACATGAATCTCGCTACACGGTCCACAAGGTCCCTGATCACCCATTTCCCAGAAATTGTCCTTTTTGCTGCCCATTAAAATCCGGTCTTCAGGGACAAATTGTTTCCAAAGCTCATAAGCTTCGGTATCCATTGAAAGCTTGTCCTCCTTGTTCCCTTCAAAAACAGTAACGTAAAGGTCGTTTTTATCAATCTTGAAAACTTCGGTCAACAGTTCCCAAGCCCAAGCGATCGCCTCTTTTTTGAAATACCCGACTTCTGGGCGGGCAGGATCACCAAAACTCCAATTCCCCAACATTTCGAATAAGGTATGGTGGTAGGTATC
>DASWKU010000182.1:0-3630 GCA_036396455.1 Flavobacteriaceae bacterium | reverse complement strand
AATTTTGTTATGATAAATTGTTCCGTAGCTTGATTTCTCAATATAGATACCAAAGAACAAGTTCTCCAAGACCAGATTTTTAATCACAAAGTTTTTACTGCGTTTAACACGAATGGCTGCAAAATCTTCGGTATAACTCGTGCCAACATTAATGAGAAACAATCCATCAACTGTAACTTGATCGGACACAATGGTGATCAATTCGCCTTGCATTCCACCATCTATAACCGGATAATCTTCCCCAATTAATGTAATGGGCTTGTTTATTAAGATATTAAATTCTTTATAGGTGCCTTTCTTTACAACAATGGTGTCAAAATCTTTGGCTTTTGAAATGGCTTCCTTAATTGAAGATATTTCACAGGTTTCACAGACTTCAACCACCTGCGATAGTGAACTATAGCTTGTAATGACCAAAACGAAAAAGATAGTATGCTGTAAAAATGGTTTCAATTATTAACTTTATTTTATTCAAAATTAAACAAATCAAGAGTAGTGAGCGTATCTGTATACCCTTCAAAATTATTGTTTTTAAACGAAATTGAATTTAGTTTTTGTTTAAATGATTGATGAGTTCGTTCCAGGTATACAATGTTCCCTCTTTTTCTGTCCGTGTTTTTTCGGCATCAGCTTTCTTTTCAAAGGCGGTGATGAAAGCACCCATTGGACTTGGAATGTTAGTACTTATTAAAAAGGTGGCTTTAGTAGCATTAATTAGAATTTCTGGTTCCAAATACTGGTTTGTCAAATAGAACTTGATTTCGGAAACATCAAATTCCTTCATGAAATTGACCATACATTCAGTGGCGTCGAACTTAAAGATCTTGCCCTTTTTTGTAACGATTTCTGCAGCATGGACTTTATCGACAATGGTCATTTTACAAAAATGGCAAGCGTCATGGCCATAATCTATGGGCTGTGGAGATACATTACAGCCAAAAAAAAGCAATAGTAATGTTAGGCTTAAACCGTGTTTTAGTGTTTTCATTTTTTTAGTGGTTTTCCTATCCCTAACCTCTTCCCAAGGAGAGGGTTTAGGATGGGCTTTTTTGTTTATTTTTCTTTCCCGTTAGATAGGCTATAAACGATGTTGCGATACCCAACCCCAAAAGATAGGCACCTAATCTTGGATAAGAATGTGCCGTAAAGTTCAAAATATGTTTGGTACCAAACAATGGGGGTTGAAAACCCATAACAGTACCATCTGGATTCGTAAATTTCATGATCGCTTTGGGATCCAAATCATGTCCATAATCATGTTCCCATAAATAAAAATCGTAAAGGCCTGCGGAGCTTAGAACAATCATTAAAATAAACCAGGCCAAAAACCATTTGTAATTGCCCTTAAAGCCAATGATCAGCCCTATGAACGCAGTTATCAAAATGCCGACAGGAAAAACCTTGAATTCTGGAATGGCATCAGGAATATATTTCATTCCAACATAATGGTTCATGAGATTGATGTTTTTGATATCATGAGGATTGGCATCAGCAAAATCATTGATGTGGATATACATACCTAATGGAATTGGGTATTGAGGTGCTTCCAACGTGATTTTCCAAAGCGGAAAAAGAAATAATCCCAACGGCAATAATGCTGCAATGAGCATAATTATATTTGATTTTTTCATCTTTATAATTCCCATGAAACGGGAATCTTTTTTTATTAATTTTAATTTTTTTGTGGTTTGGGATTCCTGCTTTCGCAGGAATTAAAAGGCGAGAGCAAGACTGCTGCTCTCGCCTTCATAGGAAAATAAACACTAAAACAAAATTCTCCCAATTATTTTATCAAAAGTCTTCGCCTAAAGACCATTTTAAAGGGGTGTTGGCATCTGCAGCAGATACACGCACATAGCCTTGCATTTCCTGGTGCAATGCTGAACAGAAATCTGTACAATAGAATGGCCATACCCCCACTTGTTTGGGTTCCCAAACAAAAGTTTCGGTTTGTCCTGGCATGATGAGCAATTCTGATGTATTCGCTCCAATAATGCTTATTCCGTGAGGCACATCATAATCCTGTTCCAAATTGGTAACGTGAAAATAGACTTTGTCCCCAACTTTTATACCCTCGATGTTATCCGGTGAAAAGTGACTACGAATGGTGGTCATATAAATATGTACTGTTTTACCATCGCGAACCACCTTGGTGTCGGCTTCACTTTTTGAGGCATAAGGGTGATTGTTGTCTTCAAGATTATAAATCTTTTTCGATCTTGATTCAATAATGCTTGCAGGAATACCGGCAGCATAATGAGGTTCTCCAATAGTTGGAAAATCCAATAATAATTCCATTTTTTCTCCTGTGATATCATACAACTGTGCCGATTGGGTTACCTCTGGTCCGGTTGGCAAATAACGGTCTTTGGTTATTTTATTCATGGCCAGCACATATTTTCCAAAAGGTTTTTGTGAATTTCCTCCAGGGATCATTAAGTGACCAACAGAATAATAAGTTGGTTTTCTATCTATAACTTCCCAAGTTCCCAGTTTCCATTTTACAACTTCAGACGAAATAAAGAATGTAGTATAGGCATTGCCATTGCCATCAAATTCGGTATGTAAAGGGCCCAAGCCTGGTTGCTCAACAACACCTGCTAAAACATCGTCAAAGTTTAAGATAGGAATGCCGTAAGCGTCACCGGCTACCTTATTGTTTTTAATGGCATCCAACATTTTTGTAAAGGAGTGCACGGTTAAATTGGCCGATAATTTACCATTCCCAACAATATATTCACCTGAAGGATCGACATCGCAACCATGAGGCGATTTTGGTGTTGGTAAAAGATATACCGCTCCAGGTACATCCAAAGGATTTACAATACGTACTTCCTTTTTCATGGTAGAAGTGGCTGTGTGTGTAGTCTCATCATAAACATTATGGGCATAATTTGTTGGCGTTAAAGTTCCGCCTCCATTATTTACATATTCCTCTATTTTTTTCCAATTGATCGCAGCAATAAAATCCTTATCATTTTGAGAGGCATTTACTTCCAACAGGGAACTGGCTTCTTCAGAATTATAGGTAGAAAAGAAGAACCAACCGTGTGAAGCTCCGCGACCTGGGTGCGCCAAATCATAATCAAAACCAGGCATGATCAATTGAAACTTTATATCCATTCTTCCATCTTCAGGATTCACCGAAATGAAGGATAACGCGCCTTTAAAATTCCCTTTATAATCTTTTATTGGCATATCTCTTTGAGGAATTGGTACAGAAAAACGGGTTCCAGCAACCACATACTCTGTGTTTTCGGTAACAAAAGAGGAACTGTGATTTCCTGCACTATTTGGAACCTCTAAGATTTCAGTGGTTTCAAAAGTCGTTAGATCAATTTTAGCAATACGTGGTGTGTTGTTGCCATTAATAAATACATACCGTCCATCCAAAACACCGTTGGTTTGTGAAATATCAGGGTGATGGGAATCATCCCAAGGCACAAAGCCATGGGAAGTATTCAACATGGGTTTTGTTTCTTCATTGTACCCATAAGCTTTTTCAGCATCTTGGGAGAATACAGGAATTACTTTAAATAATCTACCGGATGGCAGACCATAAACGGCCAATTGACCACTGAAGCCTCCCGAAAGAAAGGCATAAAATTCATCCTTTTCACCTGGAGCTAC
>DASWKU010000181.1:0-23312 GCA_036396455.1 Flavobacteriaceae bacterium | reverse complement strand
ATAATCAATACTTAAATATACAACTTAGTGTCCAGAACACCAAAAATATATAAAAAAACCGCCTCATGTTGTGAGACGGCTTCTTTTGTTGAATAACTAACTAACTAACTAAAATCACTATAACATCTATTGCTATAATTACGACTGAACTCGTAATCAAAACAATATAGAAAAGCCGATTATTAAGACTGTTTTTATATTTCATAGCATCGATTTGGGTTCGGTTTAAATAAAATTCAAAGGACTGGATTTTTAAATTAAAAGCCCTGAATCAATTACAATCCAGAGCTTAAAAAAATCCACCCTAAAATTAATTAATAGCGGTGTAAATTTCGACAATAAAACAACACCAAACAATACGTAGTTCTACGTATTTTTCATGTAAAAATGTGTGTGTGGGATCTTATTTAGCCAAAAAAGCTCCGAATCATAACAATTCAGAGCTTTTAACCTTCATTTAAAAGGATTGATTAATAGCGCTACAAATATCTAAAATAAAAAAGCATCATACAATACGTAGTTCTACGTATTTTTATGCAAATAGTCTTCATTCTCTTTTGCAAATAAAAACAAACTACTTGCCTTCGATTCTAGGTTCAATTTGTTGATAATGTGACTTTTATGCTTTTCAACGGTTCGACTTGAGATAAACATCACTTTCCCAATTTCTTTTGCGGTTTTATTTTGGGCAATCAATTTAAGGACCTCCTTTTCAGTTGTACTCAAAAGGCTTAGGACTTTTGGAGGCTCGGCGGTTTCTAAAAAGTTAATTAACTCTGGGCTAAAATAAGATTGATTATTTTCCACTGAATGTATGCAGTTTTCAATTTCAACAAGGGTAAACTCTTTTAAAACGTAACCGTAAATTGGCAATGCCTTCGCCTTATTGTATAAGGATTCATCGTTTTCGAAGGTAATCAGAACAATTTTAGTGGCCAATTGTTCTTCCTGACACTTTTGTGCGATTTCCAGCCCGGTAAAATAAGGCATTTGTATATCTAAAATGGCAATATCGGGGCTTTTGTCCTTAATGAGTTGAAAAGCCTCTTCACCATCTTTAGCTTTGGCGATAACGTTGTAACCCTTTTCGGTCAAGAAATCATTCAAACCTTTTAAAATAAGGGGATGGTCATCGGCGATGAGAATAGAAGTGTTCATTTATATTTGAAATAGAGGGATTAGTAGCTAAAGATACTAAATTAAATATTATAGATAAACTAGAGTTTAAGGTATAAGTGTTTTGTATCGTAATCAATGATTGCTTTTCCCTTTTTTAAAAGATCGGCACCAATGATGCCGTCCACTGGTTTTGAATTGTGATTAATAAGAGCCGTATTGACATGGGTAAGATTAAACAAAATCAAGGCAATTTTATCTTTCTTCCATCTGCCTATTTTGACCATGTTCTTTTTAGAAATTTGGGTCAGCATATCCGTTGCTCCAGCACCCGCGGCTTTGATTTCAGAATCTTTGGCTTTTAATTTAAAGGTTTCAACAGCCTCAAAACCCACACAGGAATTTGAAGCACCTGTATCCAAAATAAAAAGCCCTTTAACCCCGTTTAACGTGACTTTAATTTCGAAGTGGTTGGTTTTGGTAAGGTGCAACTTAACTTTTATGTAACCCTTGTTCAATAGAAAATCCTCTAAGCCTTCCATGAAATATTTTTTGCAAATATAGTGATGTAAAACCTTTATTTTTGTAATATGATAATTACCGATACCCATACACATTTATATAGCGAGGCCTTCAATGAAGACAGACAGATCATGATTGATCGGGCTATTGAAAATAATGTCAAACGATTTTTTGTCCCGTCAATTGATTCTACTTATACACAAGCCATGTTTCAGTTGGAGAAGGATTTTCCCGAGCATGTGTTTTTAATGGCAGGTCTGCATCCTACTTCGGTAAAGGATAATTATCTGGAAGAATTGGACCATGTTGAAAACGTGCTTGCTAAACATAAATTTTATGCCATTGGTGAAATAGGGATTGATCTGTATTGGGACACCTCAACTTTGGACATTCAGAAAAAGGCATTTAAACATCAAATTCGTTTGGCAAGGCAATATAAGTTGCCCATTGTGATCCATTGCAGGGATGCATTTGAAGAGATTTTTAAAGTTCTGGAAGAAGAACAAAGTGAAGAATTATTTGGAATTTTCCATTGTTTTACGGGAACTTTGGAACAAGCACATCGCGCCATGTCCTACAATATGAAACTTGGCATTGGTGGCGTGGTCACATTTAAAAATGGAGGTATCGATAAGTTTATGGACCAAATCGATTTAAAGCATATTGTTTTGGAAACCGATTCCCCATATTTAGCCCCTAAACCTTATAGAGGAAAGCGTAATGAAAGCAGCCATATAATTAAGGTGTTGGAAAAATTGTCAGAGCTTTATGGGATTTCCCAAGAAAGAATTGCCGAAATAACCACCCAAAACTCAAAAGATATCTTTAAAATTTAATAGATGCAGCCTAAAATACTTTTAATATATACCGGTGGAACCATTGGAATGATAAAAGAACCCAATACTGGGGTTTTAAAGGCATTCGATTTTAAAAATCTTTTGAACCGAATTCCAGAGTTAAAACTTTTGGATTGTAAGATTACGACCAAATCCTTTAAAAAACCTATAGATTCATCCAATATGAATCCCGGTTATTGGGTCCAAATTGCTGAAATTATAGAACACAACTATGAAACGTTTGATGGGTTTGTGGTGCTTCACGGAAGTGACACCATGAGCTATTCAGCTTCGGCATTGAGTTTTATGCTGGAAAATTTGGGGAAACCTGTAATTTTTACAGGTTCACAATTGCCAATTGGGGATTTACGTACCGATGCAAAAGAAAATTTAATCACCTCGATACAAATGGCGTCCTTGCGCAAAAACCAGAAGCCACTAATTAAGGAGGTTGGGTTATATTTTGAATATAAACTATATAGAGGCAACCGGACTACAAAAATAAATGCAGAGCATTTTGAAGCCTTTGAATCTTTAAACTATCCTTATTTAGCAGAGTCAGGAGTCCACTTAAAAGTGAATACGGAATATTTATTGAAACCAAAGGCAAGAAAAAAATTAAAGGTCCATAAAAATCTGGACACCAATATTGTTTTGGTAAAGCTATTTCCAGGAATTTCGAAATCGGTATTGGAAACGGTTTTAAATGCGAGCCATATTAAAGGAGTCATTTTGGAAACTTATGGCACCGGGAACACAACAACAGAAAAATGGTTTATAGATGTCTTGGATCATACTATTAAAAGAGGAGTACAAATAATTAATGTGACCCAATGCTCCGGCGGAAGCGTTATTATGGGCCATTACGAAACCAGTACACAGCTTAAATCCATAGGGGTTATTTCTGGAAAAGATATCACTACGGAAGCTGCAATTGCTAAACTCATGTATATGTTGGGTGAGAATATTTCGGATAAAACCTTCAAAACTATATTCGAAACATCATTGAGAGGAGAAATCTCCTAAAATTAACGCTTAAAATTTTAGTCTCTCAAGAATTTTTTGTTATTTGACCCGCTGTAATTAAATGAAATTACAGAGAGGTGGCCGAGTGGTCGAAGGCGCACGCCTGGAAAGTGTGTATACGCCAAAAGCGTATCGAGGGTTCGAATCCCTTCCTCTCTGCGAAAGCTTTAATTGTTGAATTACACGAACACTTAAACGCTTTTGATTGCAATTGTGGGATTTATAGAATAATAACATTATTCCCTCTTTCTCTATTGTGATTTTTATTTTTTAATTATAATTTTTTTATATCTTTAACACTTTAACTAATAAAATTAAGATTAAGACCAATGAAAAGACTATTTTCTATCCTAGCCATAGCAGGAATCATGGCTTTTGGAACTGTTAATGCAAATGCATACACAACGACAACAACAGCAACTACAGTTGCAACGGCAACACAAGATGAAGAAGCGGCTCCTGCTGAAGAACTTGGGTTCCATCAAGAATTAAAAAAGCGTTTTATTGAAGGTGGCCCCGGTTTCATGGGCATTGTGTTGTTATGTCTTATTTTAGGACTGGCTATAGCAATTGAAAGAATTATATTCTTAAACCTATCCACCACAAACACCAAAAAATTAACCCAAAGTGTAGAAGATGCATTGGCATCTGGAGGTGTTGAAGCCGCTAAAGAAGTATGCAGAAATACCAAAGGGCCTGTTGCATCCATTTTTTATCAGGGATTGGACCGAACAGATGAAGGTCTGGACGCCGTAGAAAAGGCGGTTGTAGCTTATGGAGGCGTACAAATGGGTCAATTGGAGAAAAACGTATCTTGGATTTCATTATTTATTGCTTTGGCACCGATGCTTGGGTTCATGGGAACTGTAATTGGGATGATTCAAGCCTTCGATAAAATTGAAGCCGCAGGAGATATGCAACCATCGTTAGTTGCTGGAGGTATCAAAGTGGCACTTTTAACAACAGTATTTGGACTTATTGTGGCGATTATACTTCAAATTTTTTATAATTATATTGTTGCTAAAATTGACAGTATTGTTAATGAAATGGAAGATGCATCCATAACCTTAATGGATTTGCTAATCAGAAGTAAAAAATAAACCACATTAATTTTAAAAATTATGTACAAAATTTTAAAAATAGTAGCTGGGATACTTGGATTGATTGGCATCATTTTCTTGATTAGAATCATCGCTGTTGGTGATGAAGCAATCAAGGCAGGTGATGATGGTGCGGTAGATCCTATGGCCTATGTAGCTTATATTATATTGGGGATAACTTTAGTATTTGTAGTGTACTTTGTTTTGAAAAACTTGTTTACACATACAAGTTCACTCAAAAGTACGTTACTGGGTGCTGGAGCCTTTATTGTTGTTTTGGTTATTTCTTATGCCGTTTCTGGAGGTGATACAACAGAATATAAATACAATAATATGGTGGCTACATCTGGAGCATCACAAATGGTAGGAGCCGGATTGGTTGCTTTCTACATTTTAATGGTTACAGCTGCAGCTGCAATGTTATTATCTGGAATCAAAAAAATGTTTAAATAAAGAGTTATGGCAAAACGTGCAGCACCAGAGGTTAATGCAGGATCCATGGCCGATATTGCATTTTTACTTCTTATATTTTTCTTGGTTACAACAACCATTGAGACCGATACGGGGATAAACCGTAAGCTTCCGCCTATGGAGGAAAGTGAAGAGGATGTTATCATCAAGCAAAAAAATATTTTTACCGTTTTAATCAATAAGCATGATCAATTATTGGTTGAAGATGAGCTTATGGATCTTAAAAATTTACGTAAAGCTGCAGTGGAATTTTTAGATAATGGAGGTGGTACTGGAGAGGATGCATGTAGCTATTGCAAAGGGAAAGGTAGTCCTTCGTCTTCTGACAATCCTGATAAGGCCATCATTTCACTTAAAAATGAAAGGGAAACAACGTATTCTACTTATATCTCTGTCCAAAACGAATTGGTAGCAGCTTACAACCAATTAAGGGATAGAAGAGCGCAAGAGCTATATGGGATTTCCTTTGTTGAAATGCAAGCTAATTACAACGATGTTAACTGGATTGGGGACAAAGTAAAACTGAAAGAAAAAATAGAAAAGATAAAACTTGAGTACCCTCAAAAATTATCTGAAGTCCAATAATTTAGAAAAAAATAGTTATGTCTAAATTTAAAAAGAAAAAATCGGGAGAATTGCCAGCTGTAAATACTGCATCTTTGCCAGATATTGTGTTTATGCTGCTGTTCTTTTTTATGGTAGCTACCGTAATGAGAGAAAATACACTGTTAATTAAAAATACCTTGCCTTATGCCGATCAAGTTGAAAAATTGGACAAAAAGGATTTGGTAATGTATATTTATGCTGGAGCACCTTCTGAAAGATTTCAAAGTCAATATGGAAAGGAATCGCGTATTCAGTTAAATGATAAATTTGCCGATGTAACTGAGATAGCCGCATTTATTGCTGCGGAACGAAATTCTAAACGAGAAGAGTTGGTCCCTCTTTTAACTACTGCTTTAAAAGTAGATAAAGATGCCAATATGGGATTGGTGGGAGATATAAAGCAGGAACTAAGAAAAGTAAATGCACTAAAAATTAATTACACCACCAAAAAAGGAGATGTATTTGAAAATAAAAATTAGTTTTATTGGTAAAAAATTTAAAAAGCATCCTAATTTTTAGGGTGCTTTTTTTTATGTTCTATAAATACTTAGGGGTTATAATAATCAATTATATTTGTGGTATGAGACTTTTTTATTCATTTTTTATTCTCATTGGATTTAACTCTTTTGTGTTTGGACAGAACAAAGAGTTTGATACAACAGCTGTCGATAATAAATATAGAGAAGATCAATTTTATATATCGGTCACCTATAACTTATTGGGAAGTAAGTTCAATGGCATATCCCAAAGTGGTTTTTCCAGTGGATTTCATGTTGGTTTTATAAGGGACATGCCCATGAATAAAAACAGAAATTTCGCCATAGGTCTAGGATTGGGAGTTTCTACAAACTCATATAACCAAAACCTGCTCATTTCGGAAAATACGGATCAATCCATTGAGTATTCCATTTTAGATAAAAAGGTTACATCTTTTAGAAAAAATAAATTTACCACATATTTATTGGAAATTCCCTTGGAGTTGAGATGGCGTACTTCTACAGCACTTGATTATAATTTTTGGAGGATATATTCTGGATTTAAGTTGGGTTATTTGGTGCATAATTCCTCAAAATTTAAAAGTAGTGATGGAGATATTCTGCTTTCAAATATCAGTGACTTTAATACCTTGCAGTATGGTGTAACCATTAGTGCAGGCTATTCAAATATCAATGTCCATTTTTATTATGCCCTCAATGATATTTTTAAGAATAGGGCCAACATTGATGGCCAGCACATTGGGATGAACGCCGTTAAAATAGGCTTGATTTACTATATACTATAACCAATAATTTAACATAATAAGTTGGGGGATCAGCCCAATAAAAAAGCCCATGATCAATTCTATTGTTGAATGTGCTTTTAGATGTAATCTTGAAGTTGCAATGGCACCCATAACAATGCACATGAATGCGATGGTACCATTGATATTGATTTTAAAATGAATTCCAATAGCTACCACAAACATAAACAATCCGGCAGAAGCAATCATGTGAATGCTGACCTTGAAATTTAAAAAGGCCAATATTAAACAGGCCAAAGAGGAGCATAAAATTCCAATAAAGAAAAAGTAAAGTTCAGGAATTTCATTTTGGGTCAGGACCCTACTTAAAATAAGAATAACGATGGTACAATTTAAGATAAGTGGCCATATACGTTCCTTAGTGGTTTCAAGATAAAAAGAGTTTATTTTACTTATAGTTTTAAGCAGATAAAATAAAAGTATGGGAAGTACAACTGTTAAAATACCTATCGAAAACAATTTTGCTTTAATTGTAAAATCTGGGATAAAGCGTGGTGATTTTAAAAAATAAAACAAAACCCCTAGAAATGGCATGATTAAGGGATGAAAAATAAACGAAATACTTTTAAGAATACGGTGCATCATATCTTTTTACGTAATCGAGCCACAGGAATGTCCAACTGCTCTCTATATTTGGCAACGGTACGACGTGCAATGGGATAGCCTTTTTCCAATAATATTGAAGCTAATTTTTCGTCCGTTAAAGGTTTTCTTTTGTTTTCATCTTCAATGACCGTTTCCAGTATTTTTTTGATTTCTCGGGTTGAGACTTCCTCTCCCTGATCGTTGGTCATGGATTCCGAAAATAAATCTTTTATCAGTTTGGTGCCATAAGGCGTATCTACGTATTTGCTATTGGCAACACGCGACACCGTAGACACATCCATATCAATTTCATCGGCAATATCCTTTAAGATCATCGGTCTTAACCTGCGTTCATCGCCAGTTAAAAAGTAGTCGCACTGGTAATTCATAATAGCACTCATGGTCACAAAAAGAGTTTGCTGACGTTGCTTGATGGCCTCGATAAACCATTTGGCGGCATCCAGTTTTTGTTTGATGAACATCACCGCATCTTTTTGGGATTTGCTTTTATCGGTAGCTTCCTTGTAGCCTTTAAGCATGTTACTGTATTCTCTTGACACATGAAGCTCTGGTGCATTCCTTCCGTTTAAGGTCAACTCCAATTCACCATCGTTTATTCTAATGGCAAAATCAGGCACAACATGTTCAACTATTTTAGTGTTACCGGCATAAGATCCACCAGGTTTAGGATTGAGATGCTCAATTTGATCGATCGCATCCTTTAATTGAAGCTCGGTAACATCAAATTTTTGAAGTAATTTTTTGTAGTGCTTTTTTGTGAACTGTTCAAAAGCTTTGTCAATAATCTCAATGGCAAGTTCAACATCAGGATGCTTTTCTTTGCGATGCAATTGAATGCTCAGGCATTCCTGTAAGTTTCTTGCCCCAACTCCTGCAGGGTCTAGCTGATGGACAATATGCAATACCTTTTCTACAGCTTTTTCAGTGGTATAAATATTTTGTGTAAACGCCAAATCATCTACAATATCTGGCAGTGAACGCCTAATATAACCACTCTCATCAACACTGCCCACCAAAAATTCGGCAATATCATATTCTTCATCAGTGAGCGAAAAGGTGTTTAACTGACTCGTTAAATGTTGTGTAAAGGATATTCCAGAAGCATAGGGAATGTCCTTTTCCTCGTCATCAGTACTATAGTTATTTGCTTGGGTCCTATAATCAGGGATTTCGTCATCACTTAGATACTCATCCACATTGATATCATCCGAACCAATGGTCTCATTATCGTTAAACTCATCAGCAGAGTTATCAAATTCGTCATAGGCATCGTCAAACTCGTCAGCAGCTTCCTTATCGGTTTCCAAAGCGGGATTTTCTTCAATTTCTTGCTTCAAACGTTGCTCAAATGCCTGTGTGGGCAACTGGATCAATTTCATTAATTGAATCTGTTGCGGCGATAACTTTTGCGCTAATTTAAATTGTAAATACTGCTTGAGCATGGTTTAATTTGATTGACTTTAAAATTAAAAAAAACAATCTACATATATTGAAATAATGGATTGTTTCGTCTAAAATTTAGTTGTTTGCCAATTTAGAATTCAGCATTTTGTGGCGTTCTTGGATAAGGGATGACATCCCTAATGTTGCCCATACCGGTTACGAACATCACCAAACGTTCAAAACCAAGCCCAAAACCAGAATGGACTGCCGTACCGTATTTGCGCAAATCCAAATACCACCAGAGTTCTTTTTCATCAATGTCCAAGGCCTTCATTTTGGCTTTTAACACCTCCAAACGTTCTTCACGTTGTGAACCTCCCACAATTTCACCAATTCCAGGAAACAATATGTCCATGGCCCTAACCGTCTTGCCATCTTCATTCAAGCGCATATAAAATGCCTTGATATTTGCCGGATAGTCAAATAGAATCACTGGGCATTTAAAATGTTTTTCCACCAGAAACCGTTCGTGCTCGCTTTGCAGATCGGCTCCCCAAGTATCAATGATATAATTGAATTTCTTTTTCTTATTGGGTTTCGACTCTCTTAAGATATCAATGGCTTCGGTATAACTTACGCGTTTAAAATTATTGTCGACAACAAACTTGATCTTTTCAATTAAAGTCATCTCACTGCGTTCGGCTTGGGGTTTCACTTTTTCTTCTTCCAACAAACGGTTTTCCAAAAATTCAAGATCGTCGCGATTGTGGTCCAAAGCGTATTTCAAAATGGATTTTGTAAAGTCTTCGGCCAAATCCATATTTCCGGTCAAATCCATAAATGCGACCTCGGGCTCGATCATCCAAAATTCAGCCAAATGACGGGATGTATTGGAATTTTCTGCCCTAAACGTTGGTCCAAAGGTGTAAACCTTGCCCAAGGACATGGCATAAGTTTCGGCTTCCAGTTGGCCTGAAACCGTAAGATTGGTTTCCTTCCCGAAAAAATCTTCTTTATAATTGACATTGCCCTGATCATCCAAAGGAGGATTCTTGGCATCCAACGCACTCACCCTAAACATTTCACCGGCCCCTTCGGCATCACTGCCAGTAATGATTGGCGAATGCATATAGTAGAATCCATTTTCGTTAAAATATTTGTGAATGGCAAAGGACAAGGAAGAGCGCAACCGCATCACGGCACTAAAGGTATTGGTTCGTGTACGCAAATGGGCGTTTTCACGTAAAAATTCGAGCGAATGTTTTTTGGGTTGAATGGGGTAGGCTTCTGGATCGGAATCTCCTAAAATAACAATCGAATTCACTTGAATCTCGACACGTTGACCTTTTCCCAAACTCTCAACAAGCTGTCCCTTAATATGAACTGCAGCACCAGTTGTTATGCGCTTTAAGGTGGCTTCATCGGTGTTTTCAAAATCGACAACACATTGTATATTATGAATTGTAGAACCATCATTTAAAGCAATAAAACGATTTGCCCTAAACGTTCTCACCCAACCTTTTACTTCAATATCGTGTAAAGCATTGGTTTTGGACAATAATTCTGCAACGGTATGGATTTTCATGTTTAAAAAATTTTGAATGCAAAGATAAAAAAAGCCATTCGGCTTTCAAGCACCAAATCTTTAAATTCCAAGTTTTAATTCAGGGCCATTGGAATTTGGCACTGAAGCCACGGAATTAATCTTTTTCGATTTCCTCATCCGTTTCATCCTCATCAGGAAAAATATTGATGGCAGGCTCTTTTAGAACTTCTTTGTTCGCAATACTTCTTTCCAAGGATAACAAGAGTGATGGAAGCAACAACAAATTGGATAACATGGCAAACAATAAGGTGGTCGAAACCAATGCACCCAATGCCACGGTCCCTCCAAAACTGGATATGGTAAAGACTGAAAATCCAAAGAACAGCACTATGGACGTATAAAACATACTTACCCCAGTTTCACGCAAGGCTGCATAAACCGATTTTCGAATTTTCCAGTGATTGGCCTGAAGCTCTTGTCTATATTTTGCCAAAAAGTGAATGGTGTCATCTACCGATATCCCAAAGGCGATGCTAAAGACCAAAATCGTTGAGGGTTTAATGGGAACTCCCAAATATCCCATAAGTCCAGCTGTAATTATGAGCGGGATGATGTTTGGAATAAGCGATACGACAATCATTCGGAAAGATCGAAACAGATAAGCCATAAATAACGAAATCAGCAAAATGGCCAACGACAACGAAATCGCCAAGTTTTTTACCAGATATTTGGTGCCCTTTTGAAACAATAAGGCTTTGCCGGTCATGGTCACATTATACTGTTCCTTTGGAAAAACCTTGTCAATTTTATTCTGAAGATCCTCCTCGATACGCTCCATTTTATCGGTTCCAATATCTTTCATGAAGGTTGTAATACGAGCGTATTGACCTGTACTGTCCACAAAATTTTTAAGCAAATTGGTGTCGGTTGAAGAATTTTTGGCATAAGAAAGAATAAAGCTGTTTTCCTGACTTGTGGGGAGCTGATAGTATTTTGGATTGCCATTGTAATAGGCCTGCTTGGAATATTTAGCCAAACCTACCACTGAAATCGGTTTGGAAAGTTCGGGGGTTTCTATGATGAGTTCTTCGAGTTCGTCCATACGCTTGAGTGTGCTCAATTTCATGGCCCCTCTTTTGCGTTTGGTATCTATCACAATTTCTAAAGGCATGATCCCATTAAATTCATTTTCAAAAAAACGGATGTCTTGAAAAAATTCCTTGTCTTTGGGCATGTCTTCTATTAAGCTGCCAGAAATTTTGATTTGATAAATCCCAATGATACTTACAACCAATAATATAAGAGCGGTAGAATAAATGGCTATTTTGCGTTCTTTCACCATGAGTTCCATCCAACTCACGAAGCTGCCAATCCAACGTTTGTTCAAATGTTCCAAATGGCGTTCTTTTGGATAAGGAGAAAAGGTATATATAATTGGAACCACCAATAAACATAATATAAAAATCCCCAAAATGCTTAAAGACGCTACAGTTCCAAACTGTTTTAATAGGGTGCTTTGCGTAAGCATGAAGGTTCCAAAACCAGATGCTGTAGTTACATTGGTCATAAGTGTTGCATTGCCAATTTTTGTAATGACCCTTTGCAATGATTTTGCCTTATTGCCATGGGTTTTTACTTCATGCTGATATTTATTGATCAGGAAAATACAGTTTGGAATACCGATAACAATAATTAAAGGAGGGATCAAAGCCGTTAAAACCGTAATTTCATATTTTAAAAGACCAATTATTCCAAACGTCCACATCACACCTACGCAAACCGTCAAAAGTGATATAATGGTGGCCCTGAACGACCTGAAAAAGAAAAAGAAAATCAGGGAAGTGACCAATAGGGCGGCCCCGATAAACACTCCAATTTCGTCCACAATGTTTTGAGCATTAAGTGTACGTATGTAGGGCATTCCAGAAACTCTTACGTCGATATTATAAGCTTTTTCGAATGCAGCCACTTTGTCTTCCAAAACATTAATAATAAAGTCCTTTCGGGCCGAGGTATTTACAATATCCTTATTGAGGTATAGAGCTGTGCGGACAGTTTTGGTTTCCTTATTGAACAGAAAATTATCATAAAAAGGATATTGCTCAAACAGTTCTTTTTCAAGAGCTTTAATTTGTGCAATGGAATGTAAAGAGTCTTTAATAAAAGGCTCTAGATCAAACTTTTCTTCGCTGTTGTTTTTTACAAGCTTTTGTAGGTCTTTTATTGAAATAACGGCTTCAACTTCACCATACTGCTTAAAATCTTCTGAAAATTTGTTCCACGCATTGAGTTTTTCGACCGTAAAAAGTGTGGAATCTTTTACACCAAGAACAACAAGATTGCCCTCTTCGCCAAAGATTTTCAAAAATTCATTATAGGTGACATTAACGGGATTATCATCAGGCAATAAATTGGCTTCGGTGTAAGTAAAGCGCATGTATTTCCATTGATAACTGAAAAAAATTGTTGCTAAAACAATGGCGATCAAAATAGCAATTTTGTTGCGTAAAATCAGTCGTGCAACAACTTCCCAGAAATTGGTCGTTAAAAGTTTAAACATATCTTTGTAAAAGAGCGACAAAGGTAAAGAAACCTATGGACTGGCTCATTAAATTATTGATAATAATGCTTCAAAGCGTAACGTTAAATGTAAATTTAAGCGCAATATTATCCCCTATATCAGGCAAGTGATACGCACCATATCGATAGGCGAAACTCATTCCAAAGCCGAAAAGCAATTTATTGATTTCTAATCCAGCTTCTGAATAACCTTTATTAAGTGTTCCAAAACTAATAGTTTGATGACGCTCCATATTGTTCATGTCGCCCAATGCAAAGCGTGAAATCAATACAAGTTGTGGTCTATAGCGTTCAGTAAATTTAAAGGGCTTGAAGTAATGTTTCAGTTGCAGTGTGGCAAATCGATCGGAGAAAAATTCATTAAAATACATGGTTTCAAAACTGTTGATCCCCGCCACAGAAAAACGCTGTAAGATGGTTTCTTTGTTAATATTGTTTGGATAAGCATGGTACAAATGGGTCAATGGTGTTTTGCCGGTTGCAATACCGGAAGTAAGGGTAACTTCAGTGAAAACAGCATCATTATAATTTAACTTGTAGAGCGTTCTGAAATCTGTTTTAAAAAAGCTGAAATCCCCATTAATGACATCTTTAAAACTTTTGGTTAATTGAAGCGTGAATTGAGGAAAACCTTCGGAGATTTGGACCAATTTGTCATTGACAACCGCTTGCTTACTAAAGGGGCTCCATTGCAAAGATAATTTTGCAGTACTGATGTCAAAATTATCGTAGCTTTTGCCATCAACCATAAAAGTATAATCATAGGTAGGATCGATTTTACTGATGGCAAATTGAGTTTCTGAAAGTAAATTTTCAGAGACTTTATGTTCTAAACTGATGGATTTTGTGATATGCCGGTGGAAAAGATCGATATTGAGCAAGCGGGGTTCAAAAAATGAAAAAAAGCGTTTGTCGGTCAAAAAAGCCGAACTTCCTGTTTCCTGTAAATCATCGGTGTACAAAAAGTTGATCCAAGTTTGTGTGTTTGGGGCAATCCGGACTCCGCCACCAATGCTGTATTTAAATCCGTGATCCCTAAAGCCATAAACCACATAGCCATTGATTCTGTATTTTTCAGAAAAGTTTTCATTGGTAATGCCTCCCAATCCTGTTCTAAAACCTTCATATTGATTGTACTTTATAAGATAGCGTAAGTCCACGTTAAAGTATTTTGTTGGATAATAGCCATTGCCCAATTGATTTAAAAATTCGGTTTTTTTTAGGGAGTCATTTTCGACTTCAGATTTCGTGTTGGGAATGGAAGGTGATTGCGATTGTGCAGTTGCGATACAAAGTATAAAGAAAAGAATTGCACAGTATGGTTTCATTAAATGTATATAGTTGTTCGGCAATGGATAAATAAAGCGGCATTTTGCCACTTTAGCCTAAACTGTCATAATTTCTTTTTCTTTGACTTCTAAAGTGTGATCAATCTGCTTAACGTATTTATCGGTCATTTCTTGTACATCTATTTCGGCATTTTTCTGTAAATCTTCTGAAACGTGGTCTAATTTCTTGATCTCGGTATTGGCGTCTTTTCGGGCACTTCTAACGCCAATTTTGGCATCTTCAGCTTCAGCTTTGGCTTGTTTTACCAAATCACGTCTACGCTCTTCGGTCAAAGGAGGAACATTAATGATAATGGTTTCACCATTGTTCATTGGATTAAAGCCAAGATTTGCAATTTGAATACCTTTTTCAATTTCTTGGAGCATACTTTTTTCCCAAGGCTGAACGGTAATGGTCCGTCCATCAGGCGTATTGACATTGGAAACTTGGTTTAAAGGTGTTTGTGCACCGTAATAATTGACCATGACACTTCCCAACATAGCCGGACTTGCTTTGCCTGCCCTAATATTTACAAATTGTTTTTCGAGATGTTTTATGGCATTTTCCATGGCCTCTTCTGCAGTGTCCAATATAAATTGAATGTCTTCGTTCATTTTTAAAGTTTTTAATTTAATGGTTCAAAAATAAAGTCTAACTGTTTTTTTGGTTATAAGTTAACTTTGGTTCCAATATTTTCACCTGAAACCACTTTGAGCAAATTTCCTTTTTTGTTCATGTCGAAAACAATAATTGGCAATTCGTTTTCATGACTTAATGTAAATGCAGTGGTGTCCATAACTTTTAAGCCTTTGCGCAAGACATCTTCAAATGAAATATCGTCAAATTTAATGGCTTTGGTGTCTTTTTCAGGGTCCACGTTATATATGCCATCCACACGAGTGCCTTTTAAAATCACATCGGCACCAATTTCAATGGCTCTTAAAACGGCGGCAGAATCTGTTGTAAAATAGGGATTCCCGGTACCGCCCCCAAAAATAACGACGCGGCCTTTTTCCAAATGTCTCATGGCCCTACGCCTTATAAAGGGTTCAGCAACTTCTTCAATATGTATGGCAGTTTGCAAACGGGTTGGCACATCAACATCTTCCAAAGCACTTTGTAGGGCAAGACCATTGATTATGGTTGCCAACATACCCATATTATCGCCTTGCACACGATCCATTCCGTTGCTAGCACCAGCTACACCCCTAAAAATATTTCCGCCCCCGATAACAATCGCGACTTCAACGCCTTTGTCCCTTATTACTTTAATCTCTTCAGCATATTCTGCAAGTCTAACGGGATCTATTCCATATTGGCGTGTTCCCATCAAGGCTTCACCAGAGAGTTTTAAGAGGATTCTTTTGTATTTCATCAGTTTGGGTCTATTGTTTTTTTAAAGGTATAGCAAATATAATCATTATTGTAATTTACAAAAGTAGATTTTGAATATAAAAAAGCTCCTCTATGTAGAGAAGCTTTTGATTTTTTATATTGATTTTAAACTTAAGCACCTAAAGCAATACGCCTAAAGTTGACAACTTCCACATCGCCAATAGTTTTGACGTACTGTCCAACGCTTTGTTTGTTGTCTTTGATAAAGTCCTGATTCACCAAGGTGTTATCTTTGAAGAAACGGTTAAGTTTTCCTTTGGCAATAGTGTCCAGCATGGCTTCTGGTTTTCCTTCTTGTCGTAATTGGTCTTTGGCAATTTCAATTTCTTTTTCAATAATTGAAGCATTGACGCCTTCCTCGTTTAAAGCGATTGGATTCATTGCGGCAACCTGCATCGCAACATCCTTGGCAACAACATCTGAACCTGCCAAATTTGCTGACAACCCGACCAATGTGGCAATTTTGTTACCGGCATGGATGTAAAAGCCAACATAAGGTGCCTGAATTTTTTCAAAGGCGTTGATTTCCAGTTTTTCACCAATAACGCCAGTTTGTTCAATTAATTTCTCTGCTACAGTTATTCCGTTAAAATCGGCTTCTAAAAAAGCTTCTTTGGAGTCGTAGTTAAGTGCCAAATCAGCAAATTCATTGGCCAAATTTACAAAGCTTTCATTTTTGCCCACAAAGTCAGTTTCACAACCCAAAACGATTGCAACACCAACCGTATTGTCGGCATTTACCTTAGCAATTGCTGCTCCTTCAGTTGATTCTCTATCGGCTCTGTTTGCAGCCACTTTTTGTCCTTTTTTGCGTAAAATTTCAATGGCTTTTTCAAAATCGCCTTCAGCTTCGACCAACGCTTTTTTGCAGTCCATCATTCCTGCTCCTGTAGTTTGTCTTAATTTGTTTACTTCTGCGGCCGTTATTTTTACAGTATTTTCCATGAGTTTTTAAAATTTAAAAAGTCGCCTGCCTGCCTATTGGCAGGTTAAATTATTTTCAACAAAGAAAAGAACAAAACGACTCATTTATGTTTTATAATTGTTATTTATTCTTCTTCATCAGTAGCTACTACTTTCTTTTTAGCAGCTTGTTTTTTCTCTGTTTTCGGTTCTTTTTCAGCTTTTGGTTCTTTTTCTGATTTACGTTCTGTTAAACCGTCAGCTACGGCAGAAGTTACAAGGGACAATACTTTATGTATTGATTTTGAAGCATCATCATTTGCCGGAATCACATAATCAACTTGACGTGGATCGGAATTGGTATCCACCATGGCAAAAATTGGTATGTTTAATTTTTGGGCTTCTTTTATGGCGATGTGCTCACGTTTGATGTCCACAACAAATAAAGCTCCTGGCAAACGTGTCATATCCGCAATAGAACCTAGATTCTTTTCAAGTTTGGCCCTTAAACGGTCCACTTGCAAACGCTCTTTTTTGGAAAGCGTATTGAAGGTTCCGTCTTTTTTCATTCTATCAATTGATGCCATTTTTTTGACCGCCTTTCTAATGGTCACAAAGTTGGTCAACATTCCACCTGGCCATCTTTCGGTAATGTAAGGCATGTTTACGGCACCTGCTTTTTCAGCAACGATGTCCTTGGCTTGTTTTTTTGTGGCAACAAAAAGGATTTTCTTTCCTGAAGCCGCAATTTTGTGAAGCGCGTTTGCAGTTTCTTCAATTTTTACTGCAGTTTTGTAAAGGTTGATAATATGGATGCCGTTACGCTCCATATAAATGTAAGGCGCCATGTTTGGGTCCCATTTTCTGGTAAGGTGGCCAAAATGTACACCGGCTTCCAATAAGTCTTTTACTTCTACTTTTTCCATGTTTGTAATAGTTTACGTTCTGTTGAATTAGCAATGATCAAGTGGTCACTTTCGTTTGCCTTAACCATTTAGATGCTAAACTAAATCCTGACGCTTAGGTCATGGACAACAATAACTGGGTTGTTTTTAATAATTTTTGTCTTAACACGATTGGAAACGAGATACTTCGACTGCGCTCAGTATGACATTTCCAATCAAGTTGAGAGATCCTCAATCAAGCTGAGAGATCCTCAATCGAGTTGAGGATTTTAACGTTTAGAGAACTGGAATTTCTTGCGCGCTTTTTTCTGTCCGAATTTTTTACGCTCAACCATTCTGGCATCTCTGGTCAATAGACCTTCTGGCTTTAATATTAGTCTGTTTTCAGCATCCAGTTCGCACATTGCACGAGAGATTGCCAAACGGATGGCTTCAGCTTGACCTGTTATACCACCTCCATAGACGTTTACTGTAATATCAAAGTTGCCATCATTGTTAGTCATAGCTAAAGGTTGGTTTACTTTGTACTGCAATCCTGCAGTAGGAAAATAAACCGCTACGTCTTTTTTGTTCACGGTCATGCTGCCTTTTCCTTTGGCGACATACACACGAGCAACAGCCGTCTTTCTACGGCCAATTTTGTGAATTACTTCCATTAATTGAATTCGTTTAAGTTAATTGTTTTAGGCTTTTGAGCTTGATGCTTGTGCTCAGGACCTACAATAACGGTTAGATTGCGGAACAACTCTGCGCCTAATTTGTTTTTAGGGAGCATTCCTTTTACTGATTTTTCTACTAATCTTGCCGGGTCTTTTCCAAACATTTCAGTAGCAGATAAACTTCTTTGACCACCCGGATATCCTGTGTGACGAATGTAGGTTTTATCGTTCCACTTGTTTCCAGTTAAGTTGATTTTTTCTGAATTGATAACAATTACGTTATCCCCACAATCAACATGCGGTGTGAAGTTAGGCTTATGTTTGCCTCTTAAAAGTATTGCAACTTTAGAAGCTAAACGCCCAAGCGTTTGATCTTCAGCATCAACCAAAACCCACTCTTTATTAACAGTAGCTTTGTTTGCTGAAATCGTTTTGTAGCTTAATGTGTCCACACGTATTAATTTTTATTGTTATCACGCCATAGGAGTGACTTATTAAACATTCCTCTCTCAAAAAGAGTTTGCAAATTTACGATAATCTATGTGATAACCAAATAGTACGACTTAATTTTTGCGAATAAAATACAGGAGTTGTTCAAAGTGTTTTTTTGTAACTTAGGTTGACTGAATTTTCGACCAGTTTCTATTAGGAACGACGGGATTTTTCATATTGTTTACAACCTAAGACAAAGTAATGGGTTGCTTTGGTTAGGTGATTTTCTACGAAATCAAATTCCCCTCATCATCCCATTGGGCAATGTCTCCGCGTGTATTATGGTCAACACATTTGGCCAGCCATTCGGGATCATAACTCAATCCATGTTCTTCCAAGACCTCTTGCGGTACGCCATCCCAATTATTTGGTGTATTGCCTTTATAATCCAGTTCCTTGATTCCCACTTCAGAAGTAAAATACCCAGTCATAACCAAATTACGCATCAGTGAAAAGAACTGAACTTCGTGTACTTGTTCGTCGGCATTTGGATCGGGATAGGCAATACGATCCAGTACTGCTCTTTGTTGGTCTTCGGAACAGTTCACAAATACAGTGTTATATTTTGAATTACAATGCCCGTTGAGCCACATCAATCCACCACGAAGCTTGACCTGAAATTCTGGAACATCCTTGGCCATAAATTCAATAAACTCAACAACGCCTGCCTCTTCAATGGTTCCGTTTTCATTTGGGGGCAAAATTAAATTAGCCAATATTTTAATGGTATCAAGTTCGTTGGCTTCAAAAAATTGTTCTGTCATGAGTCTTTCATCAAATGCGGCTTCTTTTGGCGTTCTTCCATAAGTGTATTTCCAAATTTTGTCCTCAATAACTTCAGGAGATGTTTCTGTTACACAACTTTCCAAAGTAAGTCCAACGGCCATTGAGCCCAATATCATCGATTTTAAACTTTCTCTTCTATCCATGGCTTATAAGTTTTGTTTTTTTAATTCTTGAACAATATAATCAGAGGTTCTCCAAGCCAATGCCAAAATGGTCCAGGTTGGGTTTTTATCGGCTTGTGAGACAAAAGGTCCCCCATCAACTATAAATACATTGTTAACGTCATGCATTTGTTCAAATTCATTGACCACCGAAGTTTTGGGGTCACTTCCCATTCTGGTGGTACCCACTTCATGAATGATCCTTCCGGGATTGAGGAGACCGTAATCTTGTTCTTTTCCGGGACGGTCGCCCAAAACAATGCCTCCCATATTATGGCCAATTTCCTCAAACGTTTCATGCATGTGCTTGGATTGTTTCCTTTCAAAATCAGACCATTGGTAATTGAAACGCAATACAGGAATCCCAAATTCATCAACGGTTGTTGGGTCGATTTCACAATAGTTTTCCTTTCTTGCAATGGCTTCACCACGACCCGACATGCCCAAAACTGAACCATAGAATTTTTTCACGTCCTCACGAAGTCCATTGCCATAACCGCCAACTGTAAGGCCCAAATATTTGTTTAAATCGTTGGGATTGAATCCGGTGCCATATCCAGGCATGCCCATACCGCCCCAAACTTCAATATGATAACCTCTTGGAAAATCCAGTTTTTTGTTATCCAACCACCATGGCGAATAAACGTGCAGACCACCCACCCCGTCTTCATTGTACCGTTTACGGTTCATGAGTTCTGGGACAAATATGGCGCGATCGGTTCCCGTGGAGTCGTGTAGATATTTTCCAATAACGCCGCTGCCATTGCCCAGTCCATTGGGGAATTTTTCACTTTTGGAATTGAGCAAAATACGAGCAGAACTACAGGCTGATGCCGCCAAGATCACAACTTTGCCTTTGAGGGAATATTGTTGCCGATCTTCTTTATTGATGTATTTAACACCGTTGGCCTTCCCGTTGTCATCAATGGTCACTTCACTTACCATGCTATTGACATACAGATCCACTTGGCCGCCATTCTTTTGGGCTGGAAAAATCAAACAGGAGCCTGATGAAAAGTCGGCATAAACCGAACAGCTTCTATTGCATTGCCCACAAAAGAAACACACGCCTCGGTCGTCGTTAATACGCTTGGTTAAAATGGACAATCTTGAAGGGATGACATCCACGTTTGATTTTCGGGCGCCTTTTATGTAATACAATTCATGGAGACGTGGTTTTGGTGCCGGTAAAAAATAGCCGTCAGGATCATTAATCCGGCCTTCATTACTTCCAAAAACGCCAATGAGCTTATCCACTTTATCATAGTAAGGTTTCACATCTTCATAGCCAATGGGCCAATTTTCACCCAAGCCATCACGGTCTTTTCCTTTAAAATCCTTGGGGCCAAACCTAAGGGATATGCGTCCCCAATGGTTGGTCCGGCCGCCCAACATTCTGGAACGGAACCAATCAAATTGGGTATCACCAATATTGTTGTAGGGTTCACCTTCAATATTCCAACCGCCATAGGCCATATCAAACTCGCCAAAATCCCGTTGCGTTCCTGCACCGCGCCTTGGAGATTCATAAGGCCATTTGAGTTGTGTGCGCTGTTCGGGATTTTTTGGGTCAAAATAAGGACCGGCTTCCATGACGGCCACTTTTAGTCCGGCCTCTGCCAATACTTTTGTGGCCATACCGCCACCAGCCCCGGAGCCTACAATAATGACATCATACGTTTTTTGGGATTCAATAATTTGCATTGTAAGTGTTTTATAGATAAAAGACAGTTATTACTAAGGCACTAAAAATACAATATTATTTATTAAAATATTTAATGTTTTATTTTCAATGTATCCTCCATGCCACAATAAATTATTGGCATTGTTATGCTTCATTATTTTTTTAATTCAGCATCAATGAGTTGAATGATGTCTTTTACCGTTACTATCAATTCCTTAGTATGAATCGGTGAAATTGATATTGGCAATTCCCTAGCCGATAAAGTATCTTCAAATTCACGGTTATTGAATAAAAGATCATAATCAGTATTAAATCATTAGTATTCCCCGACGCTCTGCGTCGAGTGTTGCGTCTTGATAATCTGGTTGTGCAAAGAACCAAGAGACAAGAACCAAGAGTCTGGACGAAAAGCTCTAGTTTCTTGTCCCGATGCTTCGGGACTTGTGGCGTAGCGGTCTTGATTCTGATACCTCGCACGCTCTGCGTCGAGGTAGTTCATTATACTTGGTGCTTCGAATAATTATTTTGTTTTGTATGAATTATTGAATATAAAATTCTAGTTGTAGAAATGATACGCTTTCGAAAAGCATTGTTTTCTTCAAACTCATAGATAGCGTTCGTAAAATCTGTCCTTATATTTTTAAGTGTTTCAATTTCTTCAGCTCGCTGTTTCGTACTTCATTCCAAATTATTTACCTGCAATGCAATCAAAATCCAAGTTACGACCAAAAGGATTTCCCCGATTGCGTATAACAGGTATTTGCTGAATCCATTTTCAGTAAGTAGTTTTTGTCTAATTTTTCTAAAGAATTTTATCATTGTTTCCTCGGTTGTTCATAGTATGACAAAAAGAAGCGTGGTTTTAGAATACGAGAACTTTATCGCTGTCCACAACCCAGTTGGTCAGTTCGGCCATTGTGCTCATTTCCGCCCCTTCTACCAATTGGGCATTTTTCAATCCTCTTGCGTCTGCACAACTGCCACATATTTTTACTTTTGCTCCTTTGTTCAGTGAAAGTTTCAACATTCGTTCAATGTTGTAATAACCGTTTGGCGTTGTCTGATTGGCAACGGCACAACTGGCGGCATCTGCCATTAAAAAAATTCTGACTTCAACAGTTTCGTGGTCTTTACCTAACTGGTTGGCAAGTCGTAAAGCATTATATGCTTTTTCCGTTCCATAAGGCGCGTCATTGATTAAGATTAATATCTTCATTTTTTTCTGTTTTTGTATTGTTAAACTTTATTTGCCTTGATTACTACAAAACTTCCTTGTCCGTAGCCTTTTTCAGGTTTTTCAATTTCATTTTCTTTCAAGCCTGTCAATGTCTGCCAATATTGGAAATTTTGAAAACGGGATTGTTGCAAGAGTGCTGTCAATTCTTCGGTGGAATGAAAATGTGCATCACTGTAAAACTTGCTTGAGGTTTTTCCCTTTTCATATTTTCTGCCGAGTTCACTGTTTTTGTCAATGATTGCCAAAATGATTTCTCCGTTTGGCTTCAAAATGCGATGAACTTCCGAAAACGCTTTTGGAATGTTGGAAAGAAAACAAACCGTGGTTACCATTAATGCGAAATCAAATGACATGTTGTCAATCGGAAGATTTTCAGCAAAAGCTCTATAAACTGTAATACCTTTTTGTTCCGCAACTTTTGCCATATTTTCTGAGGGTTCCACGCCGTATTTTATATTTAAAGGTTCTGCAAAATGGCCTGCGCCAACACCGATTTCAATTCCTATTTTATGTTGTGGTATGGCTTGCTGAATAGCTAATATTTCCGACTGATAAACGGCTGAATGTTTTGCAAACCATTGGTCATATTCCTGCGTATTTTCATTAAAAACCCTACTACTTTGTTTCATGGATTTTCTTCTTATTATATATTGGGAATAGGGCGTGTCC
>DASWKU010000180.1:0-10895 GCA_036396455.1 Flavobacteriaceae bacterium | reverse complement strand
ACGCCATTGGAAAATCAAGAACCGGTTTCCATTTGGGAAATGATACGTATGGTGGCCACTACCCGAATTGTAATGCCGGAAACCCAAGTCCGCTTAAGTGCTGGAAGGACCGAAATGACCAGAGAAGGTCAGGCTCTATGTTTCCTTGCTGGAGCAAATTCCATTTTTGCAGGGGATAAATTATTGACCACACCAAACCCAAATGTAAATGACGATATGGAAATGTTCAACCTTTTGGGATTGGAACCTCAAAAACCGTTCATTAAAAAAATGCAACCAAAAACCGTTGAAGCTACCGAATCACAATTCTCATCTTTAGGTGAAAACCCTAAATGGTCACGCCCCGATCATAAGATAGAACGCAATGAATTGGCAAAACAACATGCCAAAACGCTTAAATAACAATTTGGCATAACTCATTATTTCGCACTCAATAGATTACATTTGATAACGTTTTCATAACTTTGACCCTTAAATTTTAGGCATTGGCATTGAACCTTCAAGATATTCCTCGGGTTAAAACCATAACTAAAGAGGAATTCATAACCCGCTACTTTAAGCCACAAAAACCTGTGGTTATCGAACAATGTATTGAACATTGGCCTGCATATAGCAAATGGAATCTGGATTATATGAAAACGGTTGCGGGCGATAAAATTGTACCGCTTTATGATGATAGGCCCGTTGATTATAAAGATGGTTTCAATGAGCCCCATTCCAAAATGAAAATGAGCGATTATATTGATTTAATCAAAGAGAAACCAACAAAATATCGCATTTTTTTATGGAATATTTTAAAGGAAGTTCCGCACCTTCAAAACGATTTTACGTACCCAGATTTTGGGCTAAAGCTCATGAAAGGACTGCCCATGCTTTTTTTTGGCGGACGTGATTCCCATACGTTTATGCATTACGATATTGATTTGGCCAATATTTTCCATTTTCATTTTGAAGGCAAAAAACAAATCATTCTTTTTGATCAAGACCAAAATAAGTATCTGTATAAAGTCCCCCATTCTTTAATAACTAGGGAAGATATCGATTTTGCAAATCCTGATATCAATAAATGGCCAGCACTACAAAACGCAAAAGGCTATGCTACTGTGCTCAATCATGGCGAGGTCTTGTATATGCCCGAAGGGTATTGGCATTACATGAAATACTTGACTCCGGGGTTTTCAATGAGTTTACGGGCCATTGCCAGACAGCCAAAAAACTTAAGTAGGGCCATTTATAATATTTTGATCATGCGCCATTTTGATAATGGCATGCGACGGCTTAAAGGTCAAAAATGGATTGACTGGAAAAATGAACAAGCGGTCATCAGAACCCATAAAAAAACACTCATTTAACAAGCTCATTGACTTTGTCATAAACCAAATGGGACTCCCAACCTCGGTACAGTAAATAGTCGGCCAACTTCCTTTTTTTCTTCAAAAGGTTGGATTCTTTGATGTCCTTTACCTTTTTTTCGGCTAACGCATTAAAAGTTTCGATGTATTCATCGTCCCCTATCGTACACATTGCAAGATTTATGTTATATTTGGAAATGTCTTTTTGCTTAAGGTGTTGGGCCAATCGACGTTTTCCCCATTTCTTGATTTTAAACTTACCCATTACAAAGGTTTTGGCAAAACGTTCTTCGTTTAGAAAGTTATGCTCCAATAGATGTCCAATGACAACATCTATGGCTTCGGGAATCATGTGCATCTCCTTTAGTTTTTGCTTAACTTCTTTATGACAACGTTCTTGGTATGCGCAGTAATGCTCCAGCTTTTTTTTGGCTTCGGTTAAGGTATATGTTTGCCTCTGGTACATAAGATAAAAATAGTAACAATTTGCCAATAACTGATATTTTGCAATTTATTGATTATTAGATAAATTACATTATATTTATTGGCTTTTTAAAAAATTAATTGATTAATTCCCTCTATGATTAAAAAACAATCCCTCGTTGTTTTAGTAGTACTGTTTGCCGGTTTTGTGGGGTTTGGGCAGATTGCTGCATGGGATTTTACTGGAGAAAATACTGTTGCCACTTCAGCTGCCGAAGTATATAATGCAAATTTAGATGCTTCTAACTTATTAACCCGTGGGGCTGGAGCCGCTGCAAGTGCTGGAGCAAATTCATTTAGGACAGTTGGGTTTCAAAATAATGGTATTGCAACGACAAGTACAGATTATTTTCAATTTACATTATCAGCGTCAACTGGGTTTACATTATCGTTAAGTACAATAGATGCTCGTTTTAATGGAACAGCTACATTTGCCAATTCGCCTGGTGTAACTCATCAGTTTGCATATAGCTTTGATGAAACAAATTTTACTTTAATAGGAAACCCCCAAATTACAGTTGGCAATACTACTCCCTTATCACAAATAGATTTAACAGGTATTTCAACTCTTCAAAATATTGATGCCGGAACAACTGTCACAATAAGATATTATGCAAGCGGCCAAACCACTACGGGTGGTTGGGGATTTTATTCATCAGCAGGTGGGGTTTACGGGTTATCTGTTGGTGGCTATGTATCCTCAACCGACGAAGTTGACTGGTGCAATTTGCAATCCCCCACAAGTGGCAGTATGACTGTTGCTGGAACTTATAATGTCTATGCCCAAGTTCATGAATCTGGAATAACAGAACCTGGAGGACAGGGTGCGGGTATTAATGCATGGATTGGATATAGTACATCAAATACAGACCCAAGTACATGGACAGATTGGGTTGCTGCAAGTTTTAATGTAGATATTGGCAATTACGATGAATATATTGCTGATATTGGTTCTGTCATTTCAGCTTCGGGTACTTATTATTATGCCAGCCGTTTTCAATTGAATGGAGGCCTTTACAAATATGGTGGATATAATGTTGGCGGTGGTGGTTTTTGGGATGGCTCTACCAACGTGAGCGGTATTTTAACCGTAGATCAGGTAGATTTCGGCAATTTACAATCTCCAAATATGGCAACCATTGATCTATGTGATACCTTTGAAGTCTATGGACAAGTTTATGAGTTTGGAGTTACTGACACCCCGAATGACCAAGGGTCGGGAATTGTTGCAGAAGTTGGGTACAGCACCACAAATACCAATCCCAATACTTGGACAAACTGGATACCTACAACCTACAATCCAACCTGTACAGGTGGGAATAATTGTAACTTTGATCAAAATGATGAATATTATGGCAATCTAGGAGCGGCAATAACAACTCCGGGAACCTATTATTATGCCATGCGTTACGCTTTAAATTCTGGAGCCTATTCCTATGGAGGAATCTTGGCCGACGGCAGTGCAGGTAATTTTTGGGATGGCGTTACCTATATTTCAGGTGTATTGACCGTCACCGACCCTCCCCTGGCCAATGTCGTGATTACCGAAATTATGTATAATACTCCAACCGCAGGTGGCGATGATGATGACTGGATAGAGGTTTGCAATATTTCTGGAAGCACACAAGACATTAGTAATTATATTATTGAGGTTGCAGGAGCACCAAAGTTTACTTTTCCCTGTGGTACAACTATTGCAGATGGTGCTTGCATTACTATAGATCTTGGTGACGGCGGAGGTGCGGAGTATAATTTTGATTGTCCATTTGTTGCTGATTATTCTAGTGGATTAAGTACAGGAACTTTGCCAAATAGCAATGATAGAGTTATAGCTCTTAAGGCCTCAAATGGGACAGAAGCGGATTCTGTAACTTATAATAATGGAGATGGTGGTAACGGCAACGGCAGTTCCCTTCACGTTATAGATGCTTCATTGGACAACTCCAGCACAAGTTCAAACTGGCAGGAAGTCGATTACGGTGGCTCTTCCGGGGCCAATACCTTATTCCCAAATTGTATACCTGCCGGGGTAGAAATAAATGTGGAAGGGAATTTGGGCAATTTCCCTGACATTACGAATGGAGATAATACGCCAAGCGGCACTGATAACACGCTGTTTGCGGCGCAATTTGTTGGCGCCTCACAAGCAAAATCATACCGCATCCAAAGTCTGCTTGCTGACGATGTCGAGATTTCGAGTGTCACGATTACCGGGGATTTCGGGGATTTTATAGTTACCGTCAATCCCAATAGTCCAATTAGCTACGGAACACCCTCTATTTTAGAGATTACCTTTTCTCCAACTGTTCCGGGAACTCGAACAGCCATTGTGCATATATTTAATAACGATGCTGATGAACCTGAATACACATTTACCATACGGGGCAACGGGTTGTGTGCCACGAGTAGTAACACAATTACGCCATCTTTGGGTCCGGTTGGAACCATTGTGACCGTTACCGGGACAAATTTAAGTACGGCCACCGCATCATTTAATGGCATTTCGGCTACTGTAACTCATATTTCAGATTCAGAAATGGAAGTCATTGTGCCAAGTGGTGCAGTCACTGGAAATTTGGAAATTATCGATTCCCAACCGTGTACGAGTACTATTCCGTTTACGGTTATTGATAATCAAATAAGCAGTTGTGAAGGGGGTTCGGCATTAACTGAAATTTTTATAAGTGAAGTGACCGATGCTACCTATGGCGGTTTGACCTATATCGAACTTTATAACCCGACTTCTGGTGATATCGATTTGTCCAATTATAGTATTGATATATATATAAATGGGAATACAGACTCTTCAAATACCAGTTTATATAAAACACAGGCTTTAAGTGGTACCATTTCAGCAAACCAAACTTTTGTAATTAGTGCAGGGTACTCTGGAAGTGCTAATTGCGACAGCCAACCCGGGGGAGATACATCGTATGGCAGTTTTGATTCGACAACTTTAGGCGGTATCAATAAAAAGGACAATGAACACGATTATATTGGATTATTGAATTCCGGAGTATTAATTGATGAATTTGGTGTCTTTGGTGATAATGTTTGGATGGACACCTTGCATACAACTGTAACGGGAGACAGAGGTTTTGATTTTAGACGCTTAAACACGGCATCTCCGTTTACCAGTCCTTTTGACGATAATGATTGGCTCATCATAGATTGGGCAGGTTCAGGTTCTGGCTCTTGTAGCACGAATGATTATTCCGATATTCGTTTTTATGATTTCTCCACAGGAACACCACCATCGGTTTCCTCTGGGCCAACCATTGTATTCAGTTGTAATACCGCAACAATAAGCGTAACAGGAACGGAGGGTTCCGATCCCGCCGGATTGACATACCAATGGTACTATTCTGCTCCGGGAGATTCCGATTGGACGGCAGTACCGGATGACGGAACTTATAATGATGTAAACACCGCTACTTTATATATTTTGGACACTTCATTGTTGGAAGGCTACCAATATTATTGCCAAATACTGGAAGATGATGCCAGTTGTTATACAGCGAGCGAGGCCGTACAATTGACCTTGCCAACTACAACATGGAACGGTTCAAGCTGGAGCAGCCCACCAGATATCAATACTGCTGCAATAGTAAATGGTAATTATAATACCAGTACAAATAGTAGTTTTAGTGCATGCAGTTTAATTGTAAATAATGGTTTTACGTTAAATATTGCCGATGGCAATTATGTAGAAGTGGAAAATAATCTAACTGTCAATGGTCATATTATTATGCAACCACAAGGTTCTTTTGTGCAAAACAACGATTTGGGTAGTGTTGATGGTGCTGTTTTAAGCGATAAAACAAAAATAGTGGTCAACAAAAAAACAGCCCCAATGAACTATTGGTATGAATATACGTATTGGAGCTCTCCGGTTTTTGGGGAAATTATTAATGACGGTTTAGCAGATGCAACACCCAATAGAAGATTTTGGTTTAATGCCCAGAACTATTTAGACCAATGTGCCGAGACCGATAATGATAATACATGTGTTTTGGGTCAAGATGGCATTGATGATGGTGCACCATACGATTGGACCTTAGCGGCAGGTTCAGATGTTATGCTGCCTGGTGTTGGTTATGCATCAACACATAGAAGCGATTTATTTTTTGGTCCACCTCCAGGTACTCCACCGTTCCAATTCGATTACACATTTGAAGGGCCATTCAACAACGGGGTAATTACTGTTCCTATTTATAGAAATGATTTAGAAATGAACGATACCAATTCAAATTTTATTGGGAATCCGTATCCTTCAGCAATAGATGTTGATGATTTTTTTGCATTAAATGTATATGATGTAGATTCAAATCCCGATGGCGTTTTAGAAGGTGTCATTTATTTATGGTCCCAAAACACACCTCCTTCTTCAACTGCAAACGGCAACCAAAATTTAAATTTTTCAGATCTGGATTACGCCATTATCAATGGTTCTGGTGAAACTGCTGGCGGTGATGGCCTTATACCTAACCGATTTATACCTTCTGGCCAAGGGTTTTTTGTGGATTATTCAAATTCTGGTGCCACAGTAGCTATTAATGGGGATATCAAAACTGGTGAAGTTATTTTTAATAATGGCATGCGGGTAACAGGAGATAACGATCAGTTTTTTAGAGTATCCAATTCCAAATCACCCAAATCAAAAGGAGATTCCAATAAATTATGGGTAAATCTAACCTCGGATGTTGGCGTATTTAGCCAAATATTAGTGGGCTATATCAATGGAGCGACCAATGGTTTTGATGGCTTGTATTATGATGCTCCCAGAAATTTGTCCGCCAAAACAGCTTCAGCTTTATATTCCATATTAGATGATCTATCAAAATTTGCCATTCAGGGGAAAGACCCAAATAGCTTGAATCTTGGTGAGGTTATCCCATTAGGATTTTATACTGCTATTACTGGAGCCACATTATACAAACTATCCGTTGCCCAGTTTGAGGGCGACTTTTTATCTTCAAATACTATTTATTTAAAAGACAACCTATTGCATAAAGTTCATGATTTAACAACATCAGATTATAGTTTTACTTCTGAAGTGGGCGAATTTAACAATCGTTTTGAAATTATGTTCAGATCGGAAGCCTTGTCGGATACAGATGCACAGTTGAATTCAAACAAACTCACCATTATTGAACTTAATGACGGAGGTGTTCAGATGAAAACCAATAGTACTCTTAACATAAAATCGGTCAAGATTTTGGATGTGTTGGGAAGAACGCTTTACCAATTAAAAGGCTCGAGTACCACTGAAATTTATAACCTTTCCAATTTAAGCCAATCTGCCTATATTGCAAAAGTAGAGTTGTCCAACGGACAGATCATTACAAAAAGAGCCATAAAACGCAAATAATCTCTCTTGCCCTATAGATTATATTTTAATGAGACTATAAAATTTCTTCCGGCCGAAGCTATTCCAGACGAATACGTTTTGTAACGCTGATCTGTAATATTTTCTAAGCTTGCCGTTAATGTTGCTGCATCTGTGAGCTGATATTGCGTCCTAAAATTAAGGGTGTACCAAGATGGGGCGTAAGGATTTCCATTGCCATCCAATGCATAAATGTAATCCTTTTCAATTTCAGAAGGTGCCAATTGATTGTAGGACAGTTCGCTATTGTATTCGGCAAAAGCATCCAATAAAATTCTGCTCTTTTGCCAAACCAGATGGGTATTTCCAAAGTTTGGAGCCACATGTCTTGGTGGGACTTCAACACCATTTTCCTGTTCGGTTCCACCAATAACATTGTATTGGGACTTAAGTTTTAGGGATTCAGAAAAATTCAATTGAATACCCACTTCAAAGCCATAAATCCAAGCTTTTGATGCATTTTGAATGGCCTGCACCTTGCTCAATTCACCATCATATACAATCTCGGTTTGCCCATTGATTGAAAAACCCCTTCTTACCAAGGCATTGTCCAAAAATGTGTAATACGTGGCCATATCCACCATAAAAACATCATCAAAATTAAGTTTTAATCCTAATTCCCCTCCGTATGCATACTCAGGTTTGAGATCATCGTTTGGCACTACAACCGAGCCTGGTTCCGAATCAAAAACCTTACCGACATCATCAATATTTGGTGCCCTAAATGCCGATGAGGCGTTTAATTTCCATTCAATCATTTTACTTGGAAGCCAACTTATTCCGGCAGTTCCGGTGAATGCCCCGGCATTAATTGAAGCTTTATTGAATGGCAAATTGAGATATTGATTGTTTTCGGTGAAATCGGCATCAATCAAAATATGATTATATCGTATTCCTGATTGAAAAATAAATTTAGGATTGGGTTTATATTTTAAACTGGTATAAGCTGCAATGGATTGCCAGTTGGATCCATTGGGATATCTCGAAACTGTGGGAACAATAGTGTTTGAATTGATATTTTCTTCATCCCCCGTTGAGTTTACATTGTTATAAAGATATTCCAGTCCATAAAACAATTCCGTTCTTCTACCCAATTGTTTTTCCAAATCCAAATTTATTGAAAACGCATCGACTGCCTCTTCCCTTATATTTCTTATTTCCGATTGGAAATCCCTGTCAAATCTACTTTCCTGAAAGTTTTGATAAGCAGTTGTTACCTTTATTTTATCATATAAATTTGAATTGCTGCTCAACTTTGTAATTTGCAAATTCCCCATAAACCAGCGTTGTGGGCCATAATTCCATTCTGCCGAACGGAGCTGGTCGCCACGATACCTCACCAGTCTATCATACCGAGAATAATTTGAAGTTGTCGTATAAAACAAACCCAAATCGAAGCTTAATTGGTCTTCGAGTTCATATCGAACCTTTTGCATAAAATTAATTTGGTCATATCCTGTTGGCCTTTGAACCAATGGATTATTGTTCTCCATTATGGCATCCATTCCATTTGTGCTCTTAACATATTCTGGTCTCAAATAATCTTTGGGGCCATGACTCCCCATTCTTAAGTCCTTAAAATCGCTATAACTGAAGCTACTTATAAAGGCCCATTTTTTAAATCCAAAATTTAAATCGACGTGGCCGGTTTTTTCTTTATTTGCAGTAGCATGCCTAATAATCGTGTTTGCATTAAAGTACAAAGAATCTTTAAAAGATAATTGTGGTTTTTTGGAATAAAAACTCATCACGCCACCTATGGCATCGCTTCCATAAACAACAGAACCGGCACCCAGTGTAATCTCGGTATTTTGAATTACAAATGGGTCTATTGAGATGACGTTTTGTAAATTTCCGCCTCTAAAAATGGCATTGTTCATCCTCACACCATCAACCGTGATTAGAAGCCTATTTGTTGAAAACCCCCTAATCATAGGGCTACCACCACCCAGTTGGCTTTTTTGAATATAAACATTGCCTGAATTTTGGAGCAAATCTGCACTAGTTTGGGGATTTGAAAACACAATCTCACTGGCATTGATATTTATTATTCTTTGTGGAATGTCCTTTTTGCTCTGTTCAAATTTTGAAGCCGAAATAACAATTTCTTTGAGATCTTCAACCTTCATTTCCAGAAACACTACATAATGATTTGAAACTAATGTGGATTTCTTTAAAGATTTAATATCATAGGGCGGACTTAGAAGATAAATAATTTCATCTTTTGAAAAAATATCCAAAGGGGCTTTCCCATCTAAATTGGTAGTTGCTGTTTTGGTCTTTTTTGCGTTATAAATTACAACTCCAGCAATAGGATCATGGGAGTTTTTTTCTAAAACTGTTATCTCTTGGGCTTTTAATATCGATGAAATAAATACACATAGCGCGGCCAATAAAAACTTAATCTTCATCACAAACAGTTGGTTTTTCAGTTAAATACTTGATTAAATATTGAAAGCGATCTAGGCCTTTTAAAATCGCCCAAATGTAATTCAAAATAAAGTAAAAGCATATTTAAAAAAGACTGCCTTTGCTTTGAATTTAATTTAATCGTATTTAGACCATCAAAATCCATACCTAACAGTTGCTTTAATGTTGTTAAATTTTTCCCGGTTATTGAATAAAACTCGTCTTTTTTAGATTCAAATAAACCATTGCTCAGATTAAAGTATGTATTGTTTGTGTTTTGATTATCTGGATAAAAGCCCAGATATTTTGTCAAGTTTAGGAGAAATAGCAAATGAAAATTAGAAACCTCAGCTTTATAATCCAACCATCTTAAGGTGTTTTCAATATAATGATACAGGGATTCGTTTTGTTCCTCTTCTTTGAGAACGGACGAAAGCACTTCGGACAAAAACATGATAATGGCCGATTTTAAAATATCGGTATGAAGGGTTTGATACAGAAATTCAAGTTTAATTTCATTTATGCTTTGAAGCGATCGGTTTTCTTTATATTGCTCTTCAATCAAAACCAAGGACAAGGGCTGAAAATACACCGTTTTTGAACCTCCCTTTTGGCTCTTTAGGGCACCACGTACAAGGTAGCTCACAATGCCTCTTTGCTTTGTGTAACATTTTACTATTAAATCGTTATCGCGATATTTTAGTTTAGAAAGAACAATGGCATTTGTTTTAACCAACATGGTCTTATGGTTATTTTTATCTGATAATTGCCAGTTTTAAAACCTTTGTTTCCAGAGAATCCAAATCGGATATTAAAATTAAATAGACCCCCGAGGCTACAACATTATTGGCTAGGTTTTTACCATTCCAAATGGCAGTGCCTCCATCTATGGCAAAATTATAATTAGCTCTTGAAGTGCGTTGATTGATCCGAGATTGTGCTTCGGCCACCAAATTGCCTTCAATATCGGTGATTTTTATATTTACATTTTCAGTCAATCCTTTTATTTTAACGCCGTTATTGATATTGTTTAAATCATTAAACCCTAAAATATTATATTCCGGCCTAACCGGATTCGGATAGACATAGGCATTGGATAATTGTTCTTCAGTATTTGAACCTCCAGACAAAAAGGACACCAACCCTTTGGGCGTTGAGATATAAACCTTTCCACTTTGTGAATCGATTGAAATATCACTTATGGTGTTTGATGGCAAAGGCGAATTGTCCTTGGTAAAATGAAAAATGGTTTGTTGTCCATC